>DCGI01000085.1 GCA_002315475.1 Christensenella sp. UBA1782
CTTCGTCGAAGACGACCAAATCGAACATATCTTTCTTTAACGGGAAAATCGTGCTGACCGCCTGCGGAGAAAGAAGCCAACAGGGGAACAGACGAAAGAGGTATTCCGAAAAGTATTCCATCATGCGTCGTATCGGCCATAAACCACGTGTTTTTTGTACTTGATACAAAAAGTTTTTGGATTCTTCTTCGTGGCTTTCGAGATATTCCAAATAGGCTTGACTGTTTTTATCGGCGGCGAGGCTCTTGCTTAATTCCCGTTGGTCGGCTTTCAAACGCAAAATTCGCTCCCGAATGCTATCGAAACCGACCGTTTTGGACAATTTTTCTTCGATGACTTTTTCGTTCTTTAAGATCTCGTGATAGACGCGTAGCGGCATCATTTTTGAGAGGACGGCATCAAAGCCTTCTTGCGATTTGTCCGAATGGGTATAAGAAAAGTCCAAAAGAAGTTTCATGTCGGGTTGCAGATTATGCAAGGCTTTGTTCATGTCTTTAATGGCGACGTAGTTTTCCAAAGCGTCTTGCAGACTGCGTAAATAATTGTAATTGCCGTTAAACAGTCCCCCGATGACTAAAGAATAGCCTTGTTCGTCCAAAACCTGTTGCAACAGTAAATAGGGTTCTTCAAAGTCTTGAAAAGCTTTTAAGGCGATGTTGAGATCGATGACGATATCCTTTTTTTCCTGTTGGTAGCGTCCCTTCAAGAAAGGATACAGCCATAATAGAGCGGGGAAAGTGCTTGCCTTTGTCCAGTCGGTCAGACCTTTTTTGTCGATCGCCATGACGATGTCGGCGACACGGGGAAGTTCGGGACGGGTGTTTGCCGTCTTTTCCAAATAGAAAGCCGAAAGATAGCGACTATACGGATAGCTGCTGAAATCGAAAGGTTTCATGGGACTTTCCAGTATTTTTTGAATAAAGGTATGCACTTCACGAAGTTTGTGCATATCTATATCGCTGTCGATGTGAACCACCAAGGGATTGTTTTTGATGGATTCGTTATAAGAGATATAGAGATCGGTCAGTTTTTTGTCGCGGATATACCGAAGGTTTTCCGATAGCTGTTGATAGTTTTGTTTGACGATGTCGGTTTTCGTTAGGTCGGTATACAGCTTATAATCTCGGGTTTCTTTTCCGATATTATAGCTCTGAGCGAACATTTCTTGCAGACTGATACCGAAAGACGTGGGCGAAAAGAGGGCGTTATCGATTTCTTCCAACGTCCGAATCTCGGCGTGAATGTCGGTTTCGTTACGTTGAAAGACCATTTGCGTGGATCGAAAATCCTCCCGTAAAACTTGGGCGTGCATTTGTCGAATCCGGTCGAAAAAGTAGAGTTTGTCGTTTTCGGGATCGGGAATCAGCATGGCTTTGCCGTTCAGTTTGTTGAGACGGGAAAAAACCACGTCGAGGGCGGCGCGTTTTTGACTGACGACCAAAACCCGTTTGTTTTTGCACAGAGCGTCGCTGATAACGTTGACGATGGTTTGACTTTTTCCCGTTCCCGGAGGGCCGTATAATACCAAATTCGTCGTTCGGTTGACTTCTTCGATGGCGTTTTCCTGGGCAAAATCCAAGTCGTTTATCGGGTAGGTGACCGGTTCTTCTTTCGTTTCTTTTTTGCGACGGAAAAAGCGAATGGTCGGTTTTTCTTTCGGAACCTTTCCTTGTAAAAGCAAATCGAGGGAAGGGGTGGTTAAATTCTCTTTTTCCAGTATGACGTAATCGTTATAAATGGGATTGGAGAGCGGAAAACGTCCCAAAACGGCGACGTTACGGACTTCGAACTTATCGCCGAACTCCTGTATTTCGGTAAAAGGCAGGACGGTTTTTCTTTTTTGATAGGAGAGGGTGATGCCTTGACCGTTCAGATAGGCAAGAATATCTTCGAGGGAAGAAAAACTCTCGTCGCCGAGCGGATCGAACTCTTGTAACAGGTTATCCGCTTTTATTTTTTGTTCGTTGCAAAGTGCTTTCAAAAAGCTTCGGTTGAGTACGACGGGCTGGTCGGATAAAGCCACTAACGACGCCGTTTCCTTTTCGATGGAAAGGGTGACGGGGAAAAAGAGCAGGGGTGCTTTAATGGGCATATCCTGCGAAACTCTGCCCGTAACGAAAGGAAACCCGATATATAAGTCGTATTTGCCCGTTTCCTTTTGAAGTTCTTCCACTTCCCGTTTTAGGTATTTTAAGTCGGCTACGACGTCCGCAGGCGTATTTTGGTTTTCCGTCGATTCTTCGCCGCTTGCTTTCAGCATTTTTTTGGCGATTTTTTCATTGACTAAATCCAGACTGTCTCGCTTTCTCCACAAAAACTCATAGAATGCGTCGGCGTCTCCGTACGATAAAACGCTTTCTAAGTCGAAAGTATACTTCTTGACGATGGATCGCGTGAACAACGTACGGCTTTTACCGCTGATTTCGATAAAGCGTTCTCGATATTTCTTATAGATTTTTTGCATGAGTACCCCCTGTCCCTATATTGGATTATTTTACTATACCATAAAATTATTCTGTTGTAAATTTTAATTTTTGAGTTTTTTAAGTTGACGCCTTGACTTTCTATAAAAAAAATATAATAATATACGAAAGCGGAGGATAATATGAGTCTTGCAGATAAAATTTTTATTCAAAACATGAGGGATATTTTGGAGAACGGGGTTTGGGATACCGAGATGGACGTGCGCCCGCATTGGGAAGACGGTACGCCTGCTCACACGATTAAGAAGTTCGGCATCGTCAACCGATACGACCTTTCGAAAGAATTGCCGATATTGACCATACGGAAGACCAATTTTCAAGCGGCAATCGACGAAATCCTTTGGATATGGCAAAAAAAGAGCAACAACGTCCACGACTTAAACAGTCATATCTGGGACTCTTGGGCGGACGAAACCGGTTCCATCGGTAAAGCGTACGGATACCAACTCGCTCAAAAGCATATTTATAAAGAAGGGGAATTCGACCAAGTGGACAGAGTGTTGTTCGATTTGCGCAACAATCCCGCCAGTCGTCGCATCATGACCAATATCTATAATTTTCAGGATTTGCACGAAATGCACCTGTATCCTTGTGCCTATTCGATGACGTTTAACGTTTCGGGTAACAAACTGAACGGCATTTTGAATCAAAGAAGCAACGATATGCTTGTGGCTAATAATTGGAACGTGTTACAGTACTCCGTTCTGCTGATGATGTTTGCGCAGGTCAGCGGTTTGGAAGCGGGCGAACTCGTCCACGTGATTGCCGACGCGCATATTTACGACAGACATATCCCCGTTGTGCGGGAAATCCTTGAAAAAGAACAATACGACGCGCCGATTTTGCAAATCAATCGGGACGTAACCGATTTCTACGACTTCAAGGTGGAAGATTTTTCGTTGGAAAATTATCGCTTCCATTTGCTCGGAAAGAAACTTCCCGTGGCAATATAGGAGAAAAAATGAAAGCAATCGTAGCGGTGGATACCGAATGGGGTATCGGAAAGAATAACGGTTTACTGTTCTCTTTACGGAAAGACATGGCGTTTTTCCGAGAGAAAACCATGCAAAAAACCGTCGTTATGGGTTCCAACACGTTAAAGAGCTTCCCGAACGGAAACCCGTTAAAGAACAGAATCAATATCGTGTTGTATCCGGGCGGAGAAAAACGGGAGGACTGTATCGTCGTAGGAAGCATGGAAGAACTCGTGCGAGAACTGCAAAAATATCCTACCGACGACGTGTTTGTTATCGGCGGGGCGATGTTTTACAAAACCATGTTACCCTATTGCGATACCGTCTACGTGACGAAAGTGGACGCAAACGGGGAGGCAAGCGTGTTTTTTGAGAATCTCGACGAACTTCCCGACTGGGTTTGTACGGAAGAAGGGGAACGGCAGGAAGAAAACGGTATTTTCTTCCGGTTTACAACCTATCAAAATAAAAAAGTAAAAAGTATTACGGAGTTAGTATGACGAAAATAGCAATGAAAACGCCGCTTGTCGAATTGGACGGAGACGAAATGACCAGAATTCTTTGGAAAAAGATAAAGGACGTTTTGATTTGTCCGTATGTGGACTTAAAAACGGAGTATTACGACCTCGGTTTGCCGAACAGAGAAGCAACGAAAGACGCCGTAACGGCGGCGGCTGCGGATGCTATCAAGAAGTACGGAGTCGGCGTCAAGTGTGCCACCATTACCCCCAATGCGCAAAGGATGACGGAATACAATCTTTCTACCATGTGGAAATCCCCTAACGGCACCATTCGTTCCCGTTTGGACGGAACGGTCTTTCGTGCACCCATTTTGGTAAAGGGCTTAAAAGTCCTTATGCCGACGTGGACGAAACCCATTGTGATTGCTCGACACGCCTACGGAGACGTATACGGCGGCGTGGAAGGGTATGTGCCCGAAGGCGGAAAAGTGGAATTGAGCTTTCCCGACGGTACGAAGAAGACGGTATTTGAGTTTCAATCGGCGGGCATCGTGCAAGCAACGCACAATACCGACAAGAGTATTACCGGTTTTGCAAGAAGTTGCATGAACTACGCACTCGATCAAAAGAAGGATTTATGGTTCAGTGCCAAAGATACCATCAGCAAGACGTACGATCATCGGTTCAAAGACATATTTGCCGAAGTGTACGAAAAAGAATACAAAGAAAAGTTCGAAAAGGCGGGAATCACGTATTTCTATTCCTTAATCGACGATATCGTATCTCGTGTCATGAAAAGTAACGGCGGTATGATTTGGGCGTGCAAAAACTATGACGGAGACGTTATGAGCGACATGGTAGCCACCGTATTCGGATCTCTTGCCATGATGACTTCCGTTTTGGTTAGTCCCGACGGAAAATACGAGTACGAAGCGGCACACGGTACGGTAACGCGTCACTATTATAAATACTTAAACGGCGAAGAAACCTCCACCAATCCCGTAGCCACAATCTTTGCGTGGTCGGGTGCTTTGCGTAAGAGAGGACAAACGGATGACCTTCCCGACCTTGTCGACTTTGCCGATCGTCTGGAAAAAGCTTGTTTAACGACTATAGAAGAAGGCGTCATGACGAAAGATCTTTGCGTAAACTTCGAAAGAGAGGTACGCTCCGTCAATACCGATACCTTCTTAGCCGAAATCGCCAAGAGAATTTGAGAACAGCCGAACAAAAGGGGAAAGAGTACGAGTATGACGGAAATAAAAAGCTTGGAAGTCGGTTTAATGCCGACGAATTGTTATATCCTTTACGGAAAAGGGGAGGAAGCGGTTATCGTCGATCCCGGTGGCGGCTATGGGAAAGTATCCGCATTTTTGACGGAACAGGGCAAAAAACCGGTAGCCGTATTGTTGACGCACGGGCATTTCGACCATATTTTGGATGCGGCGAGATGGCATTCTTTGGGTTTGCCCGTTTATATCCACACGTTGGACGTACCTGCTTTGGCGGATGACGTCATAAACGAAGGACAAGAAGTGGGATACGTCATTACCCCGATAACCGATCCCGTTCCGTTTGAGGACGGTGCCGAACTGTCGTTCGGGGAGATAAAGATAAAAGTGCTGCACACGCCCGGGCATACGGTAGGCAGCTGTTGCTTTCTTTTGGACGATAACAGAATTCTCTCCGGCGATACGCTGTTTTTGGAATCCTTCGGTAATACCGGTTTCTACGGCGGGTGTTATGCCGATATGGAAAAGTCCGTCAAAGAAATTCTGTTTAAGTTGGAAGGAGATTACAGGGTATATCCCGGTCACGGCGAAAGCACGACGATGAACCACGAACGGCAATTCAATCCCATTCTGTAACCATGTCGGTACGTTTACTCTTTGAAAAAAATACGTATTTGAACGACGTACAGGAGATCCCACGCGCTTTCGAGCCGTATATAAAACTGTCGGAGGACGGCGAACATTTTTTGTCATGGACGCACAAAATCGACGGACAAAAATTCAATTTTTTTGTTGAAAGCGACTTGTGGGGGAAAGAGGATTTTTCTTTGATTTGTCAACAAACGGACGAGCTTCTGTTCAAACGAGAAACCAAGTATTTTGCAAAAAACTGTTTGTATTCATTTTTGTCGAGGAACCTGCAAAAAGCTTTGCCGTACGGGAGTCTCACCGGCGTGCGACCGGCAAGAATGTATGCCGAATTAGCCAAGAAAACAGAAACGCCGAGAGAAGAATTGGTCAATAAATTTCATGTTTTTGAAAAAAAATCGCATTTAATAGAGGATTGTGCATCCTTTCAAGAGCAATATGTCAATCGGGACGAAAAAGCAATCGGTTTGTATGTCAATATTCCGTTTTGCCCCACGCGTTGTTCCTATTGTTCCTTTATCAGCACCGAGATTTTTCGGGTTAAAAAGCAGATTCCGCTATTTGTGGAATGTGTAAAAAAAGATATTCAAACGATATTTTCGATTATTGAAAAAAAGGGATATTCCGTCCGTTCCGTCTACGTCGGAGGGGGGACACCGACCAGTTTGGAACCTTCGCTTTTGGGAGAAATCCTTGCACCTTTGTCAAGCATCGGTACCGAGTTTACCGTCGAGTGCGGCAGACCGGACACCGTAAACGATGAGGTCGTGCGAGTGTTACAAAAAAACAACGTAACGCGACTCAGTATCAACCCGCAGACTTTCCACCAAAAGACGTTGGATTTAATCGGACGCCGTCATACGGTGGAAGACGTTTTTCACGCCTATGATTCGGTAAAAGATAAGGGGTTCGACGTAAATTTCGATTTGATTGCCGCTTTGCCGCAGGAAACGTTTGACGATTTTCGGAAAAGTTTGGATACCACTTTAGAATTATTCCCCGAAAATATCACCGTTCACACCCTCTCCGTCAAGAGGGGCAGCGATTTGCGGAAAGACGGTACCGAAAAGACGGCGGAGGGGGATGCCCTTCGCATGACCGACTATTCATACGCTGCTTTGCGGGACAGTGGGTATATGCCGTACTATATGTATCGACAAAAGAATACCGCCGACAATTTGGAGAATACCGGTTTTTGTCGGGACGGGCGCGTTTGTTTGTATAACGTCGATTCTATGGAAGAAAGTTGTACCGTACTCGCCGCCGGTGCGGGTGCCGTCAGTAAGCTTCTCGGAGAAAACGGAAAAATCACACGCTTCTCTCAACCGAAAGGATTTCGGGAGTATTGCGAGCGAATCGACGATACCGAAAGGAAAATGTCGGAATTTTTCGGTATTTTGCTCCCGAAATTTTAACTTAGTACTTGATTTTTGCCCTATAATATGATAATATAATTTTATAAATTATATTTTGGGCGGTTGTGTACGATGTTAAAGAAAAGAATTCCGATTTTACTGCTTACGGTTTTTCTGAGTTTCCTTGTCTTTTTTATGGCGTCTTGCGATAAAGGCGAAGGGGAGAGCGAAGTGAAATTGACGGGTATTTCCGTTTTGGAATCCACCGTTCCCCAACAAGCGGTCGTCGGAGAATTGGATGTTACCACCATTCGTTTGGTTTTGAAGTACAGTAACGGCAAGACGGAAGAAAAGACAATGGACACTTCCATGCTTCCCGAAGAAAGCCAAACCAAACTGCAAAAAGCGGGCACGCAAACCGTTACCGTCGTCTATAACAATCTCACCGCTAAGTTTTCCATAAAGCTGCTTGCCAAAACAATCCCGAATTACACGTTGACCGTTTACAACGGAATCCCGACTTTTATCGACGGAAAAAAGATTCAAAAAAGCATCGAAGTTTCGGGCGACTATTACCGTCAAATCTACCCCGAAGGAACCGTCGTTACCGTCCAATGGATAGACAACGGCAACATTTTTTCCCGTTGGGAAGCCAATAATTTGTTTTTAACCGACGAAAGTACGGTAGACGTAACCATGACGCAGGACTATACTTTATGGGGGTATTCCGAAGTATCGACCAGCGTCGTTTCGTTTAAGTCGTTTTTGGAAAAAGGTTCCAAAGAATTGGATTCCAGAACAACGGACGAATTGAAAGAGAGCGACATTCCCACGATAAGCCGTCCCAATTACGTCTTTTCCGGATGGACGACCGACGTCATCGACGAAGAAGCGGCACTTGACGGTTATTCCGAAAACTTAGTTACTTTCCCCTACAAGGTGGGGAGAGACGTTACCTTTTACGCGACTTGGAAATCGGTCGGCGTCGTCTACGAAAAGGTAGAGGAGCATTACGAAATAACCGGATATACGGGTTCGTTTGAAGATTTGGAACTGCCCACCTATTATTTGGGGTTGCCCGTCGAAAAAATACGGAAAGACGCCTTTCTTACCAACGGTAAAACCCTTTTATCGCTGACTTTGCCCGAAACCCTTCTTGAAATCGAGGAGGGGGCTTTTGCACCTTGCCGAAATCTTGCCGAAATAAAATTGGCGCAAGAATCCCGTTCTTTCGCTTTGCAAGACGGGTGTTTGTACGATTACGAAAAAACGAAGTTCCTGTGCTATCCTTCGGGAATGATTACGGCGGAATTGACGGTAGCGAGCGGCGTGCGAGAAATCGCCGATTTCGCTTTTTATGTCGCTTTGTGCGGCGGCATCCGTTTGCCGCAATCGGTAGAATATATCGGAAATGCCGCTTTTGCCAGTGAATATATTGATTTTATTGATTTTTCCAAAATCATTCCCACCGCTTTGACGATGGGCGAAAACGTTTTTGACGAACATATTTCCTCCTTGTTGCTGTCTTCGGCAAACTACGAAAGATTTTTAAGTCGTTTCCCGCAAATGAACGCTTTACAGGAGCAAGCGGTGCTTGACGAAGAAGAAGTGCACAAAGTTTACGTTTATAGCTATGTGGAAGGGAACGGAGAGGAAGTTTCTTTGCTGTATCGGTTGATTTGCGAAAAAGACTTAATCGATATGTCTACGTTGTCGACGGAAGAAGCGGCAAAGGAAGAATCCTACGTTTCGGCGGAAATACTCGGCGTCAGCCGTACCGTAAAATCTATGGCGATACCGATAACCTTTTCGGCTGACGGGAAGAAATATCCCGTAACCTCCCTTGCCTATCGTGCTTTTGCTTCCTGCGAAAAGCTGTCCGTCATCACTTTCCCGTTCTCGGGCAAGTTGCAACGAATTTGCGACGACGCTTTTCTGGATACCGCATGGCTTTCTTCGGCGGGGGACAGTATTCAGTCCAACGGTATTTTGTACAAGTATTTAGGAAACGAGAAGGTCGTCACTTTGCAGTCGAGTATCAAAAGAATTGCCGAGTCGGCTTTTTACGGAAACGAAACGTTGCAATACCTCGACGTTACGAATAATTCTTCTTTGCAGTATATCGGCGCCCACGCTTTCGACGGTTGTACTTCTTTCGTCGGGTTTATCTGTAACGCCAACGAAGAAGGGGACGGGGTGTATTTGAAGAGTTCGGTTCGTTCCATCGGAAAGTATGCTTTTCGGAATACCGCCGTTTCTGCGCTCAAATTGCAGGAATCGACGTCGCAACTTGTCAACAATCTTGCGATAATCGACGATTACGCTTTTTCTTCCTGTCGCTATTTACGGTCGGTAACCCTTTCCCGTTCCACCGTAACCGTTTCCAACAGTGCCTTTACGGAGTGTCCCGCCTTGGCGGAATTCGTTTTGAACGAAGTCAATACGGCTTTCGTCGTGTACGACGGTATTTTGTATCAAAAAGAAGGCGATGCCTTTACCCTTGCTTGTTATCCCGCCGGCAGAATCGACGGAGAATTCAATCCGTCCTATGTCAAAAACTATAGTAGTGCCATGACGGTCGATTATTCCTTACTGGAAGGCGTCTCGGACGGAAAAGTGGGAAGCGTCACCGTAAACGGTCAAAACTACGGTCTGTTGGTGCATATCGTTTATGCGGATAGGTGGTCGGTCTGTAAAGACGTCGTAACGGGTAAAACGACGTTGATGACCGAATTCGGGAACGAATTAAAAACGACGAAAGAAGTTTCGTATGCGGAAGACGGTTCGTTTACGGTGGACGGCGATTATTATTTCACGTTTACCGACGGCGAAGGCAAGGAAATCATTCTTCTGTACGATACGCAAGAAGAAACGTATTATTATTATCCGACGCACGTTTACTATGCCGACGAATTCGAAGCGGATTTGACGAGGTATTCGGCTGCCGACGAAGAAGTCGGTACCGTACGATTCGGTAATGCCGTATTTCCATTGTACTTTGCCGTAACCGACGGACGGGAAATTAAACTTTCGGCAACGCAAATGCCTTTGGATAAGAGTAATTCCAAACCGCTTGTCGGCACGAAAAAAGTCTATTATCGAGAAGACGGTACCTTTGCGGTGGACGGAGAATATTACTATTATACCTATCTAACCGCTTCCAAAGAACGGAAAACGGTACTTTGTTTCGACGAAAGAAAGAACGGATACTGCTTTGAAGGGTATTTGAACGTAACGAAAATCGGCGAGAACGCGTTTTCGTACAGCAACGTCGGTGCCGTTCGTTTGCCGTCGTTGTTGACCGAAATAGAAGACGGTGCTTTCTGTGCACCGGGATTGTCCTACCTCTTGTTCGAGGGAAATCCCGTTTCTTCGTATGCTTCGATTTTCCTGTCTTGCGAACCCGACGTCGTTCTTTCCGCCAATGTGTCGGAACTGGATTCACTGAGTTTCTTTAACAATTTGGTGGATAAAAAGATGGAAAAATTACAATATCAACCGCTTTATTCCTTCTTCTACGATTACGATGCGGAAGCCGACGTCTATCATACCGATATTTTGTACGCCGAGCGGAGCGATAATAACAATCTCTATCTCATGCGGGCATCGAGAACGGAAGCCTCTTTGGAGCTCACCGAAGAAGTCCGCCGAAAGACCGAAAACGGTATAAAAGTTTACGATGAGAACAAAATTATCTATTCCTACGCTTTCTTCGGTTCGATTTTGGAAAAAGTAACGTTACGGGCGGTTTCGGCACTGAACTCTTATTCGTTTGCGGGAGCCGATTCGTTGACGCAAATTTTCATGGAAACGGGTTTCATTGATACCGTCGAACAAAACGCATTCGGTTCTAAGATGAATAACGGTCTGTACATTTACGACAATCAAAACGGCGTAAACAGTTATCGGCAGAATTGGGGGTTGGATTTCTTTGTATATACGGATACCAATCAAATGGAGCATCAAGCATCGAAGTATCTGATTGCCGGTACCGATAATTTACCGTTTGCCGTCATCTACGATAAAAACGAACAAGGGGACTATTATACCGTCGACGTTTTCTACGGAACCATTACCGAAGAAGACGTAGAACGTATCCAAAGCTCCATTTCCCGTATCGGTTACGATATATCGGGATGGGCAGACGAAGAGGGAAAATCCGTTTCGCAAAGCGGTTATGTAATACCCTATAATCAAAAATTGTATTGTTGTTGGATGCCGCAGGAATACACCGTTTATTTTGTGGTAAACAAAGGTTTGACGGCAGAAGGTGCTTTGATTTCGGACGGCGTGAGTGCCGAAATAAAGTACAAAACGACCGTTTCTTACGCCGAAGAATATACTTTTTCTCTGCAAGGGTACGAAAAAGCCAAATATTCTTTTGCGGGGTGGATGGACGGCGAAAACGTCTATAACGAATCTGCCGTTTGGACGTACGTTCCCGAAAACCGCGTCATTACGCTCTATCCCGTTTTGGAAAAGAAAAAGTACACCTTGCATTTGGATTTACGTTCGGGCGAAAGCTTGACGGGAGAGGCGGAACAAGACGTTATCGTCTATTACGACGAGAGCTTTACCCTTCCCGTACCCGAAAAGCCGGGGGCGATCTTCGACGGGTGGTATCTAACGGAAGGGGATAAAAAGGTTTATTTGACCGATTCTTTCGGCAAAAGCTTAATCGGATGGAAGTATTCCGAAGAAGAACAATACGACGTTTATGCGTTATGGAGTGAAAATGAATAAGAAATTCTTAAAACTTTTCATAGCAGTAGCATTATTGCTTTCCCTCAGCCTTGTCTTGGCGTCCTGCGATTTATTCGGTAAAAACAAAGAAACCGATACGCCGGAGGAAGAGGAAGAACAGGAAGTATACGTTTCTTCCATATCGATTTCGGCAGACTCCGTTCCCGAGTCGGCGGGAGCCGGATTGGTGGATTTAAGCGAAATCGTCATGATTGTAAAGAAGAGCGACGGAACGGTGGAAAACATTCCTCTGAAGGAAGATTATCTTGCCTTAGCCGGTCGAAACAAACTCAACGAAGTGGGTTTACAACAAATCGAAGTTCTTTACGAAGGTTGCAAGACGCAATTTCAAATCACCTTGGTCGATCCGAGCATAACCAGTTATTCTTTGGTGGTAACGGGAGGAATTCCCGTTGTCGTGGACGGAAAAGAGGTATCCGAAAAAGTCGATGCCGACGGTGTTTTCCGCGCCGTATATCCTTCGGGAACGGTGGTGAGTATTCGGTGGATTCCCGAAGAAAATAAAGCATTCGATTATTGGACGAAAGACGATAAAATGATCGATCGGCAAGAGGAAACCGTCGTGGAAATGAACGGCAACTATATCTATGCCGCTTATTCTAAGGATATAGTATATTCAGTAAGTTTTATTACCTATAAAGAGAATTTTAACATCGCTTCCAAAATGGTGCGTAAACTCTATCAATCGGACATTGCGGAAATGACGATGGATAATTACGTTTTCGCAGGTTGGACGCTATCCGAAATTTCCAACGATCAGGCGTTAAGCGGAGAAACATTCCCGTTGGTACCGTTTGATAAAATTTCGGAAAACCGACCGACCGAGAAGTATTTTGAAGTGGAAAAAGACGTTACGTTCTACGCCGTATGGACGCCGATAAAATTATCCTATTCTTCTTACACCGATACGGCTTCGGGGGAGAGCGGATATAAAATCGTAGGGTACAGCGGAACGCTGTCTTCGCTGGAGATACCTTCCTATTATGACGGCAGCAAAGTCCTTGCTATTGAGAAGGATGCTTTCAAACAAAATAACGCCAAGCTTCTGCAGACGGTATTCATTCCCGAAACCGTCGTAGACATTGACGAAGGTGCCTTCCGAAACTGTTCTTCGCTCGTTTCGTTTACGGTGGATTCCGAATCCAAGAAGTTTTCTTCGGACGGTGACGTTCTGTATAAAAACGACCGAACCATTTTGGTGGCGTATCCTGCGGGAAAAGTCGCCGCACAGTATACGCTGGAATCCAACGTAACCACGATTTCCGCTTACGCCTTTTACGGTGCCGTCGTAGGAAAGGTTTATTTATCGAAGGACGTGACGAGCATAGGGGATTATGCCTTTAACAGCGTACATATCGACACGTTGGATTTTTCGGGTTTGCGTGTCAGTAAGCTAAGCTCGAATAAATCCTACATAGGCGAAGGTGCTTTTTCCGACAATCTTTCCTGTATCAACGTCGGGAACAACGAAGTCGTAGCATATAAGGCAATCGACGGCTTTAAGAATTTTACCGACAGAATTACCGACGAGGGGATCAATTCCGACTTAACCCACCCATTATATATTTATAAACAAGGTGACGTTACGTTATTGTACCGCTTAATCGACGAAAACAACGAAGCCAAGTATTTTAACCGAAAAGACCAAACGGCGGAAATCATCGGTTCTTCCCGTAGTATGACTTCCCTCCTTTTCCCGAATACCGTTCTTTACGGCAATACTTCTTATACCATAACCGCCATCGGGTACTACGCATTCCGCGATTGTATCAAATTGCAAGAGGTAAAACTGCCCCTTTATTTGGAACGAGTAGGCGATCTTGCTTTTGAAGATACCGCATGGAAGGACACCTTAAACAATTACAGTATCGTGGAAAACGATACCCTCTATAAGTATCTCGGTGAAGAAACGACCTACACGCTTGCCGAGTCGGTGACGAGAATAGCCGAAGGTGCTTTTGCCGGCAATACGAAATTGCAGGCGATTACGTTTAACGACGTTCTCGTCCATATCGACGCTTTTGCTTTTGACGGTTGTACCCGCTTGCATAAAATCGGAGGGGAGGACGAAACCTTCTTAATCAAAAAGAGCCTTCAAAAAATCGGTGCCTACGCCTTCCGTAATACCGCTATCTCCGATATATCTTCCGAGAGTAACGCACAACTTGTTTCGGTGGCAGAATACGCTTTTGAGAATTGCTGCTATTTGTTACACGTTTCGTTGGATTGTCCCGTACTTGCTTCGGTAGACACAACGGCGTTCTTAGGGGATGACAGTTTGTTATCCTATACCGTTACCGAAGAAAACGGTACCTATTTCAGCTCGAACGGAATCCTATATACGATGTTCAGTAAAGCCACCGCAGGACTGTTCCTCTATCCCGCCGGCAAGATGACGGCTGTGTTGAATCCGTCTGCCGACGTGAAAAAATATCTATCGGTAACCGATGATACTTTCGTTTTGTTCAAGAAAGAATATTTGATTACCGAAACGGCGGGTTCTTACGTCGGGACGGAAAAAACCAATAGCGAGAATACCGTAACCGTCCGAAAAGACGGGGAGGGATATTATTTAGAACCGACGATTACTTCGCTCGGAGAGAATGCTTTGCACGATAGCAATATCGGAGCTTTGTATATTGAAAAAGACGTCAAGAGCGTTTATCCCGTATACGTTTCGGGATTGCTATACGTATATTTGGAGTCGGCTCCGACCACCTATAAAAAGATTTTTACCGAAACCCGATATGAACCGACCTACGTAAAAGTCGGATCGGAGTTTACCGGACTACTGAGCTTCTTTGCGTCCGACAGCGAATTGATGAATGAAAAATACACCGAAAAAGATTTTGTTTTCTTCACCGATTCTTATCTGTATTACTATGAAAATACGGCGTCTTCCGCCGTCGAGGTCACGTTGATTCGTTCCGATCGGACGGCGACCGATTTGGTGGTGCCGACCGAAGTTTCCGTCCCCGACAAAGACGTCGCCACGCAGAAAAACATTGCGCCGTATTCTTTTGCGGGTTGGTATCTGGACAGTATCGTTTTTGAAGAGGGTACCGAAAGTTTGCAACGCTACGCTTTGGAAAACGCTTATGCTTTGAAGAGTATTCGGTTTACCGAAACCGATGCCGATAAAATCGTTTCGGTGCATAAAGAAAGTTTCGGACCGTACTTAAATAAGGGATTATTGATTTATATTACCGACGGATTGACGCAGAGTTACGTCGATAAATGGAACGAAGGCGAAACCGTTCTTGCCACGTTCTTATATAAATACAACAGTACCGAATACTATTCTTCTCGCTATTTGATAGAGTCGGAACCGTTTGTTACTCTCTGTTATTTCGACGACGAGGACGGCAGTCAAAAAACCGTAGCCAAGATTTTCGGCTCCGTTTATGCGTCGGATATTACTTCTTTTAGAACGGTTGCTTTCAAAAACGGTTATGAAGTCGGCGGTTGGACGGATTATACCGAAGACGAACGATTCGCCGTAGTCTTAGGAGAAGAGTATACCATTCCTTATAATCAGGTGTTGGTTTGCGATTGGCAGGCAAAGAGTTACGACGTTTTCCTGTATGTCGATGCGGAATATACGTTGGATGCGGAAGGTGCGGTATGGATTGCCGAGAAATCGAGTTCTACGACGAATGTTTATAAAGTTTCGGTGGAATACAATTCCGACTACAAGTGGAGCTTACGAGCCGACGCCGAGCAGGAAAAAGCAGAAACTCTGACGGGATGGCGTTTGGACGGCGAAACCGTATCGACACAAGGCACCTGGACGACCGTATTGGACAATAGGACGGATGAAATTATCATCTCCGCCGTACTGACAAAGAGAGTGTACACCATTTATTACGGAGGCGATTCCGGCTTAAGCAATTCGGTTGCGGTTTCTTACGATGCCTCTTATACGTTGGACGTACCCACCAAAACGGGTTATATTTTCTCGTATTGGTATATGACGGACGAAACGGGTACGGTGGTGCTGACTTGGAGCGACGGAAAGAGTCGGAATAATTGGACGATAACCACTTCTTCCAACGATACCTATACCGTTCTTCCCGCATGGGTTGCCGATCGTTACGACGTGACGTTGTACTATTATAAAGGTGCTACGGAAGTGCCGTATAAGACGGTGCAGGTCGCTTATGACGGGGAAGATTACGTATTGGACTTTGACGAAAACGAATTTTCGGCACATGGAGAAGGAGAACAATACAGTATTGACAAAGCACAGTTCTTTGCCGGTTGGGCAGACGAAAACGAAGTGATTTACACCGATTCGGAAGGAAAAGCCCTTCGCAAATGGGATAAGAGTCAACCTTCTTCTTTGTATGCCGTATGGCCGGTAGAAGTCACCACGTTTGAACAGATTCAAGGGGAAATCGAGGCAAAGAATACCGTTTCCATCGTCTTGATGGACGATATTACCGTTCGGAATCAATCTCTCTGCACTTTGGACGTGCCTTATAAGGGCGTGTTCAACGGTAACGGCAAAAAAATCACGTACGTTTATGACGACAGTACCTACGAAGATATCAACGAAGACGTTTATGTCGGTTTGTTCGGTTGCAACGAAGGAACCGTCAAGAATATCAAAATGTCCGCTACGATTGTTCGGAATATCGACTCTATCGAGTTTGCCGAAAAATCCGTATATATCGGAACGGTTTGCGCCGTCAATAAGGGAATCATGGAGAACGTTTCGGTCGACGTTTTGAGCTACTCGATTACCGTCGATACCTTGAAGACGAGATTCTACGAGATATCCGACACGTTCCGAGCCGGTTTGGTCTGTGCTGTGGACGAGGGAGAGATTCAGGGGCAGTGTTCTTACCACTACTCGAAAGATACGGTCTATTACCGAAACGCAACTATCGAAGCGAACGCCGCTTTTGCGAACGGTTCGTGGGATAAAGAGTATGCTTCGTACTATATTTACGATACGACCAAAGGATTTTTATCCGTTTTCGTACCGTTTGACGCGACAAGAAAGTACTATACGGTGAAAGAACCCGAGTATGCGTCGGTTACGGCGGAAGTCGTCCGAAACGACGCCCAAAAAGGCTACGAGGCGGTTCCGCTATTGACCATTGACGAATATAGCAATCAATGGGACGCTTTCTATCAAAGCCTGTATATCAAAAACGGCGACGATATGGAACCCGCTTCCGACGTGTATAATTCGGGAGAAACGTACTATACCTACGTCGACCGTTGGGAATTGAACCATTCCAAATATTACATTTTGAAAGGTTCTTCCACGTTTGCGGCGGCACCCGAAGTGTTCGACGAAACGCTCGATTATTATATTATTACCGAAGTGCAATATCAAGATGCCACGACCGCAGCCAAAGCCGATGCGAAGGATGCCGTTACTTGGGCAAAGACGTATTCGCAGTATTACGTGTATAACGATACGAGCGGTCAGTACGAAAGAGTTTCGGCACCGCTCGAAAACCGAGATTATTACAAAACAACGGGCGATATTTTTGCGGAATCGAGATTCCATACCGGAGATATCATTTATATTGATAATGTCAATAAGTAATTAAAATTTGGGAGATACAACATGTTAGAAAAATTGAAAGAAATTTCCGATGCCGTATCGGAAAGGTTGTCTGCGGTCGCATCCTTAGCGGAATTAAGCGACCTAAAGGTTCGTTATCTTGGAAAAAACGGTGAAATTACCGCTCTGTTAAAAGGGTTGAAAAACTGCTCGAGCGAAGAAAGACCGGTTGTCGGGAAGCGAATTAACGATTTGCGTCAAGCCGTCGAAAAGATGCTTGCCGAAAAAGAAGAAAAGTTTGCCGCCTTCTTGAAAGAAAAGAAACTGAAAGAAGAAGAAATAGATATTACGCTTTCCTTGCCCGACAAGAACGCTTGCGGGAGTTTGCATCCGCTTACCTTGGCAAAAAACGAATTGATTCAGGCGTTTACCGGAATGGGTTTTTCGGTCATGGAAGGGGTGGAAGTGGAAGAAGACTATTATAATTTCCAATTATTGAACATCCCCGCCGACCATCCGGCAAGAGATATGCAGGATACCTTTTATATCACCGACAGTATTCTTTTGCGTACGCAGACTTCCGCCGTACAGGCGAGAACGATGCTGACGCAAAAACCGCCCATTCGGATTATTTGCCCCGGAAAAGTATATCGTGCCGACGATGACGCCACCCATTCGCCTATGTTTCATCAAATGGAAGGTTTGGTCGTCGATAAGAATATCAATATTTGCGACTTAAAAGGGTGTTTGGACGAGTTTGCCCGAAACTTTTTCGGTGCGGACACCAAAACGCGTTTGCGTCCCTCGTTCTTCCCGTTTACCGAACCGAGTATGGAAATGGACGTTAGCTGCTTTATGTGTCATGGGAAAGGGTGCCGTCTTTGCAAGGGTACGGGTTGGATTGAGGTGCTCGGTGCCGGTATCGTCAATCCCGTCGTGTTGCAAAACTGCGGAATCGATCCCAACGAGTATTCGGGCTTTGCGTTCGGTATCGGTATCGAACGTTGTGCCATGTTAAAATACGGGATTCCCGATATTCGTATTCTTTTTGAAAACGATTTACGTTTCTTGCGTCAGTATAAATAAGTTGAGGTGAAAGATGAAAGTACCTTATAGTTGGTTAACGGATTTTGTCGATTTGGAAGGAATCGACGCCAAAACGCTCGGAGAGAAATTGGTTTCCGCAGGGTTTGAAATCGAAGAATTTATCTATTTGAGAGATAACGTTAAGAATGTCGTCGTCGGGAAGGTGGAAGCAATCGAACGTCATCCCGACAGCGACCATTTGTTTATTTGTAAAATAAACGTCGGTAAAGAGATTTTACAAATCGTAACCGGTGCCCAAAACGTATCGAAAGGAAATATCGTCCCCGTAGCTTTGGACGGTTCGGTTTTGCCCGACGGAAAATGTATTCATACGGGTGCCCTTCGCGGTGTAAAAAGCGAAGGCATGCTTTGTTCGGGCGGAGAACTCGGTTTGACCGAAGAGGATTTTTGCGGTGCCGGCGTCAACGGCATTTGGTTGATTCAAGAACCTTGTGAAATCGGAGAAGACATAAACGACGTCATCGGAAACAACGATATTGTTTTGGACGTGGCAATCACCGCCAATCGTCCCGACGCAAACAGTATTTTCGGGGTGGCGAGAGAGGTGGCTGCCGTCCTGAATAAGTCGCTGAAACAGCCTAAAATCGCCTATAAAGAGAACGATGAGAAAGTATCCCGCTACGTCGCCGTCGACAACGCAGAACCCTCTTTATGCCCTCGTTATATGGCAAAAGCGGTAAAGAACGTCAAGCTCTGTACCTCTCCGAAAATAATTCGAGACCGTTTGAAGGCGGTGGGTATCCGTCCTATCAACAACCTCGTCGACGTAACGAACTACGTCCTCATCGAAATAGGGCAACCTATGCACGCCTTTGACCAAAAACTCTTAAAAGACGGGCACATTATTGTCAGACGGGCAAAGGACGGAGAAAAGATCGTGGCTCTCGACGGAAAAGAATATACTTTATCGAGCAAGCATCTTGCTATCTGCGACGCCGAAAAACCCGTTGCCGTTGCCGGCGTAATGGGAGGGGAGTATTCCTCCATTTGCGAAACGACGGATACCGTTATTTTGGAGAGTGCCCGTTTTGCGAGAGACAGCATCCGTCATACGGCAAGAGAACTGAATCTACATTCCGATTCTTCTTCCCGTTACGAGAAAGGCATCGACTTCTATTCGCAAGAATTGGGACTGAAAAGAGCGTTATCGTTGTTCGACGAATACGGCTGGGGAGAAATCGTCGGCGGCACGATAGATACGCTCGCCGAAAAGCCGCAAGACAGAATCATGAAGTACGATTATCGAGAAATCAATAAAATCACCGGTTTTGAAGTGCCGAAAAATACAATTATCGACATTTTGAACCGTTTGCAATTAAAAACGGTTGCCGACGGTGACGTTTTGACTACCGCCGTCCCCGCTTTCCGTGAAGAT
>DCGI01000104.1:0-3862 GCA_002315475.1 Christensenella sp. UBA1782
TCTTTTTTTTCTTCTTCATCTTTTTGATAATCGGTACAGGCTGCGACGGACGCCACCAGCAGGACGATCATCAAAAATGTCAAGAGTACTTGAAATTTCTTTTTCATTGTGACCACCTATATTGTAGTATTTCTTTACACGCACATACGATATATGCACATATAGAACAATCATACCATAAAAGCAAAAAAAATTCAAGAATTTTCCATGCCTTTTTGAAATTTAGCACGATACTTTTTATTTTTTCTAAAAGAAAGCTAAATTAACCCGAATCATACTTGATTTTTTGAAAAATAAATTATATAATAATCCAAAATCTTTATTTGAGGCATCGTCATGACCAAAACGAAATTCTTATTTGTAGCTATCGACTATCTTTACGCTTGGCCGCAAAATCCCTGTTCGGTTTTGTGCAAAAACAAAGGGGTAGAGGTGGAAAAAAACATCGTATTCGACGAGAGTATTCCCGCATACAAGCTGGACACCTATCACGTTCCGAAAGCGGAAGGAAAATACCCCGTTATTTTTGAAATACACGGTGGCGGTTTTACGGCGGGAGATAAAAAATACCGCACCGCTTTATCCACTTGGTACGCCAAACAAACGGGCGCCTACGTCTTTAACGTCAACTACGGACTCGGCAGAGAAGTTACCTTCCCCGATCCCGTCATTCACCTCATTAAAGCTTTTAATTACGTCGTCGCCAACGCCGAAAAATACAACCTCGACCTTGACAAAATGATCGTAACGGGCGACAGTGCGGGCGGCTACTATTCTTCCTTCCTTTCCGCCTACCCCGACAGTCCTCTCATGCAGGAAGCCTGCGGCGGTATACAAATGAACGGTCGCTTTTCGGCTTGCGTGTTGAACTGCGGCATTTACGACGTCGAAACCGCAATGAAACAAAAGGTCTTGTTTAACCTGACCAAAGACGTTTGCTTGGACTTTGCCGGCATAACGCCCGACCAATTCGATACCTACAAGTGGCGCGACGCCGTTGCTCCCATAAACAACCTCACCGCCTCTTTCCCGAAAACCTGCGTGGTCTACGCCGATCAGGACGTTTTCTGCAAAGGGCAAGGCCCTCGCTTGCTCGAAAAACTTCGAGAACTCGGCGTGTATACCGAAGAATTCGGCTCGAAAAAATTCTTGGATAACCACACTTTCAGTTTGACTTGGATCAGCAAAGCTTCCAAACAGGCAAACCAAAAAATCATTACGTTTATGCGGAATTTCTTGAACGGAAATCTGTAATCGTTTCTTTCGCTTCATCAAAACTGCACGTTTTCGGACGTGCAGTTTTTTTGTAAAAAAAAGCCAAAAACTTTGAATCAATATCCCCTTTCTTGCACAAAGAATACTTTTTGTGAAAAAGAATATTTATCTTTTGTTTTTGGCTTTTTTGTTCTTCGCTTATTTACAAGCCCGCCTATTTGGTGTAGTTATCAAAATACCCCTGCACCCAAATAATCGGCGTACCTTTGTCCCCCGATCCGCTGGTCAAGTCGCAGAGAGAGCCGATAAGATCGGTCAGTCTTCTCGGCGTGGTACCTTGCGCTTCCATGTGTCCGACCAAGCTTTCGCTGCCTTTGTTCCGAATACGCTCGCTAATGGCTTTTTTGAGTTCTTCACCCGACAAGTCTTTGAAATCGTTATCGGCGAGGTATTTGAGTTTTAATTCATTCGGTTGTCCTTCCAAACCGGCGGTATATGCGGGAGAAACGACGGGATCGGCAAGTTCCCAAATCTTTCCGACGGGATCTTTGAAAGCACCGTCGCCGTAAATCATGACTTCTACCTGTTTGCCCGTAGCTTTGCGAAGCTTTTCGCAAATACCGTCCACAACGGGACGGCAGTCGCGCGGGAATAACTTTACGGTATCTTCGGTGGCTTTGTTACTGCCGAGCAAGCCGTACTTCTCGTTATAACCGCTGCCGTTGACCGATTTCGTCATAATATCGTCCAAAGAATAGACGTTTTCGGCACCGTTTGCGAGCAAAAGACGCTTCGTTCTGACACGCGTATGAATGTCGCAGTTGATGACGTTTTTCGTGTACGCCAAAATCGAACGACAATCGTTGGCAAAAATGATTTCCGCTTCACACCCTACCGATTGAATTAAATCTTTATAGTATTCGACGTAATCCACTCCGGTAAATCTGTGCTTTTTGTAACCGAACAATTCACGATACTTCTTTTCGTCCAAAACGTCCGTCCACGGGTTGACGTGTTTTTCGTCCAAGTCGTCCAAACTGATTAAGTGGTTTCCCACTTCGTCGGAAGGATAGCTGAGCATCAACACGATTTTTTTCAAACCCGAAGCGATACCTTTTAAGCAGATGGCAAATCGGTTTCGGCTGAGGATGGGGAATATCACCCCGACGGTCTTATCACCGAACTTTTCCGAAACGTCTTTTGCAATATCTCCGACGCTTGCATAGTTTCCCTGCGCGCGAGCGACAACGGCTTCGGTGACGGCCATGACGTCTTTATCGTAAAACTCGATGCCTTCGCTTTTGCTTGCCGCAAGAACGCTGTCCACTACGATATCGACGATATTATCTCCCTTTCGAATGATGGGAGCTCGAACCCCTCTTGAAACTGTACCAATCAGTCTTTCCATAAAAAATCTCCAATAAAATAGAATAACGGTCAGATTTCTCCGACCGTTAACTAATTATAGAACACTTTTCCTTGCTTGTAAACGATTTTACACGACTTTTTTCACAAAGTTCCCAATTTTTCTTTCTTCGCGTCTTTTTTATAAATTAACTTTAAGAGAATGGGGGTTAAGAAACTGGTTAAGACGATTAAAATCAAAATGAACGGCATAATTGCCGAATCGACCAGTTGGTTTTCCACCCCTTTTTGGGCGCAAACCAAAGCGACTTCGGCTCTCGCCATCATACCGATACCCGCCTTCAAAGAGTCGCTCCACGAAAATTTTGCGATTTTGGCGCATAGACAACAACCGATGAACTTGCCGAGAATACCCGCCACGATAAAACAGATGCCGAACAAAATCATCGATACGCTGATACCCTCAAAGGAAACGGTCAAACCGATATTGGCAAAGAAAACGGGGCCGAAAAACATATAGGTCATAATGTCGGCTTTCCGGTCGATATAATCGGTTTCTCGTTGTTGCGCAAGCAGAAGTCCCGCCAAAAACGCACCCGTAATATCCGCCACGCCGAAAAACTTTTCGGCGCAGTATGCGTACAGGAAACAAACGGCGTATCCGAAAATCGGCACCCGTCTGTTATGCGGGAATTTGTCCTCCATTTTTTTGAACCACCACCGAACCAACAATCCGAGCGGAATGGCAATAACGAAAAACAGTACGGTTTTTAACAAAACCACCCAAATATCGGACTGTCCGCCGTTACTGATGCCGATGATAAAAGATAAAATAATGACGCCGATTAAATCGTCGATAATGGCTGCGGAAACGATTGCCGTACCGATGGGAGAACTGAGTTTCCCCAATTCTTTTAAGGTGGCAACGGTTACGCTGACGCTCGTCGCCGTCAATATCGTCCCGTAAAACAGATTGGAAGATAACGTTTCGTGTGACCAGTCTTGAAATCCGCCGTTAAAACCGCACGCTACGATAAAACCGAACGCATACGGTAGGATAACGCCGCCGAGCGTAATCAAAACGGCGGCGACGCCCGTCTGCTTGACCGTTTTCAGATTGGTTTCCAAACCCGCCGAAAACATAATCAAGATGACGCCGATTTTGGCGATAAAGCCCAAACCTTCGGTAACGCCGTCCGTCAATATCGTTTGTTGCGGAATATAACGAATCAATCCCAACAATACGCCGGCAAGCAACATCGCCACCACTTGCGGAACGCCT
>DCGI01000104.1:3882-14540 GCA_002315475.1 Christensenella sp. UBA1782
CCTTCTTGCAAAAAATTCCTAACAGCTTCGACAAAAACAAAATCAAAGCCAATGGTAACAAAATTTCAAAATAGCTCATTTTTCACTTCTTATTATATTATGCCGTCACGATTTTGCTTGCGTTATGCAAACCCAATTTGTCGATGGCATTTTCCCGCATCTTATACTTCAAGATTTTTCCGGCGGCGTTCATGGGGAACCCGTCCAAGAACTCTACGTATCGAGGCACTTTATGTTTTGCCATGTGAGAACGAACGTACTCTTGCAATTCTTCTTCGGTCATGGTTTCCCCTTCGTTCAAGATGACGCAAGCCATAATTTCTTCGCCGTAATCGACGTCGGGTACACCGATGACTTGCACGTCTTTTACCTTCGGATGGGTATAAATAAAATCTTCAATTTCTTTGGGATAAATGTTTTCCCCGCCCCGAATAATCATATCTTTGATTCTGCCGGTTATTTTGTAATAGCCTTCTTTGGTTCTTCTGCCGATATCGCCGGTATGAAGCCATCCGTCCTTATCGATGGCGGCGGCAGTCGCTTCGGGCATTTTATAATAACCTTTCATTATGTTGTAACCGCGTGCCACGATTTCGCCGTCGGTGTCGTCCGGCAAGTCCTCCCCCGTAGCGGGATCGACGATTTTGTTTTCCACGCCGAAAATAGGCGCACCCACCGTATTGACACGCGTTTCGATACTGTCCGTCGTTTTGCTCATCGTACAGGCGGGCGAAGCTTCCGTTTGCCCGTAGGTGATACAGATTTCGGGCATGTGCATCTTTTCGATGACTTCCCGCATGACTTTGATCGGACAGGGACTGCCCGCCATGATACCCGTACGCATATAAGAAAAATCCGTCTTTTCAAAGTTCGGATGATTGAGCATGGTAATAAACATCGTCGGCACGCCATGGAAACAGGTTATTTTTTCCTTATTGATACACTCCAAACCTTTACGGGGAGAAAAAGCACTGATAGGCGACATCGTGACGCCGTGCGTCACACTGGCGGTCATGGCAAGCACCATGCCGAAACAGTGAAACATAGGCACTTGAATCATCATTCTGTCTGCCGTCGACAAATCCATACAGTCGCCTATCGCTTTCCCGTTGTTGACGACGTTATAATGCGTCAGCATGACTCCTTTCGGAAAGCCGGTCGTACCCGAAGTATATTGCATGTTACAGACGTCGTTTTTCTGAATCTTCTTCCGCCGTTCTTCCACTTCGGCGAGCGGAACCGATTGCGAGAGGTTCCACGCCTCCTCCCAAGAACGGCACCCCTCCGCTTCCCCGTCTACCAATACGACGTTCTTCAAGTACGGCAAACGCGCCGAAGCCAAACGCCCTTTTTCACAAACGGCAAGCTCGGGACAAAGCTCCTGAATGATGGATAAATAATCAATATCTTTATGCCCTTTTATCATCACCAACGTATGGGTATCGGATTGACGAAGCAGATATTCGATTTCGTGAATTCGATAAGCGGTATTGACGGTTACGAGGACGGCACCGATTTTGGTGGTCGCCCAAAAAGTAATATACCACGCCGGAATGTTCGTCGCCCAAATCGCAACGTGATCTCCCCTCTTGACGCCCATCGCGATTAAAGAACGCGCAAAGGTGTCCACGTCGTCCCGAAATTGCGGATAGGTTCTCGAATAATCGAGTTCGGTATACCGAAACGCATATTGTTCGGGGAATTCTTCACAGACTTTATCCAATACGTCGGGGAAGGTTTCGTCGATTAAGGTTTCCTTTTTCCAAATATATTTTCCCGTTTTGGTTTTGTTGTCCTGTAAGCAACCCGCCTTCTTTTTATAGCGAGCCATAAAGTTTGCAAACTGCGGCACCACGATACCGGCATCGCACAGTTCGTTTGCCCAACGCTTCACCCATTCCAAAGAAATATAGCCGTCGTATCCTATACTTTGTAAACTCGTCAAAGCCTCGGCGAGGGGCATATCCCCTTCCCCCATCAGAACGTACCGAAGTTTCCCGTCCTCGACGACGCTGTCTTTGATATGGACGTAACAAATATAGTCGCCCAGATTTTCGACCGTTTCGGCAGGCGTTTCGCCCATATAACGATAGGGGTGATGCACGTCCCACAAAGCGGCTACCGCGGGACTGCCCACCGTGTCCAACAAACGACGAAGACGCATCGTATCGGCGTAAACGCCGTTCGACTCCACCAAAAGCTTTACTTTTTTTTCTTCGGCGAGCGGAGCAAGTTTTTTCAAGACGGATACGACGTAACAGTCGTCCACTTCCCCTTTCGGCATGGGTTCGGAATCCCCGAGTATCCGAATAAACGGGGTATGCAATCGGGAAGCTATGGCGATATATTCGGCAATTTCTTTGAGATTTTTTTCTTCTTTTTCTTTGTTTTTCAAAGGACAACCCGAACTGAAACAAGATATTTCCAAGCCCAAATCACGAAGCTTTCGATCGGTCGCATCAATGGATGCGGGCGCAAAAGGTTCGGTATGAACGGCGGAAATTTCCTTTCCCAATCCACGAATTTCGATGCCGTCCAGACCGAAGTCCTTCGCCATCGAATAAATTTCCGTCCACGAAAAATCGGGACAAGCAAGGGTAGAGAAGCTTAGTTTCATAATCCTCCTGATAGTAGCCTATAAAGTTTATCATTTTTACCGGCATAATGCAAACAAAAACATATATTTTTTTGCTCCGTTGACAAAAAGCAAAATATATTGTATTATATTAAATATAATTTAATAATGTTTTTTTGGAGGTTTCATGCTTTACCGCCTGAAAACGGGAAATTATCAAAATTTTTCCGTCTTTGCTCAAAATCTTTGCCAGCCTCGTGCCTATTTTATTCCGTACGGGAACGAAGAAAAAGCTCTTTCCGTAAACTACCGAGAACAGAGGTATTCGTCCGACATGGTTCGCTGTCTGTCCGGTCAATGGGATTTTCGCTTTTTCGAAAACCCCGAAACCTTGCCCGACGTATTCGATACCGAAAAAGAATCGTTTGATTCGGTACCCGTTCCGTCCTGTTGGCAGTTTACCGGCTACGCAAAGCCTTTCTACCTCAACGTAAACTATCAGTTCAAAGCCAATCCCCCCTTTATCCCTACCGTTAAAGCCGAACCCTACCACGTCGGCGTACGTCAGATTCTTCCCACCGACGCCTATAACAACGTCGGCGTCTATCGGAAACTTTTCGACGTAACCGACCTGAACAAAACCAGAAAGCTCGCTTTCTTGGGCGTGGCGTCCTGTATCGACGTGTTTTTGAACGGCTACTATATCGGCTACGGAGAAGGCTCTCACAATACCAAAGAATTCATAATCGATTCTTTCGTAAAAGAAGGACAAAACGAGTTGGTTTGCGTGGTGCATCGTTGGTGTAACGGTACCTATCTCGAAGCACAGGATATGTTCCGCAACAACGGTATCTTCCGAGACGTTCTGCTATACGAAACCCCGAAAGAAAATATAAACGACTTCAAAGTCATCACCGAAAAAACCGAAAACGGTTATAATTTGAAAGTCATTATTTGCGTGGAGAATCCTGCCAACGGCACCGTTTCCTTGTCGTTACGGACAGAGGGGTGCAAATATACGCAATCGGCATCGTCTTCGAAACAAGTTTCTTTCTACTTCGCCGACCTCCCCGTACAAGAATGGTCGGCGGAAAATCCCGTCCTCTATCCCATGGTACTCTCCCTGAACGGAGAATTTATCCGCACCGAAATCGGTTTCAAAACCATAAAAATCGTCAATGCCGTATACTATCTAAACGATCAACCCATTAAAATGTACGGCGTCAATCACCACGATTCCTCCCCGACGGGCGGTTTTACCATGACGGCGGAAGAATTGGAACGCGACGTACGATTGATGAAAGAATATAACTGTAACGCCGTCCGTACTTCACACTACCCGCCCGATCCCGTTTTTCTGCAATACTGTGCGCAGTACGGTCTGTACGTAATCGATGAAGCCGATATAGAAACGCATGGCATGGGTGCCTCGCATAAAGGTATCAACGGTATCAGCAATAACTTAGAATGGAAAGAACACTATCTCGACCGCGTCCGCAGAATGTACTACCGCGACCGTAACAACGTCGCCGTCTGTATGTGGTCGCTCGGCAACGAGTCGGGCGGCATCAAATGTCAAGACTATTGCTATTCTTTCTTAAAAGGCAAAGAAAGCGGTATTCCCGTTCATTACGAAGGAGCCTGCCGCAGCAAGCGGAAAGCTTACGATATTATGAGTGAAATGTACACCCCCATTTCTTTCATGCGTCGGCGTCTTAACAGAGCGGTAGCCACCCACTCAAAACGGTATCACCCGTATTTCCTGTGCGAATATGCCCACGCTATGGGCGTAGGGCCCGGTAGTTTACAAGACTATTATAATTTATTCCAAATGTCCAAACACTTCTTAGGCGGTTGCATTTGGGAATGGGTAGACCACGCCGTTTTGCAAAAAGACGGTTCTTACACTTACGGCGGCGATCACGGCGAATATATCCACGACGGAAACTTTTGCGTGGACGGTCTGTTCTATCCCGACCGTACCCCTTCCCGCAGTGCCATCGAAATGAAAAACGTCTACCGTCCCGTCTATGCGCAGTACTCGGGGAAAGAATTGCATTTTAAGAACAATCGCTACTTTACCGATACGTCCGACATCCTTTTCAAAATTATCGTTCGTGCAGACGACGAAATCTATTCAGACACGACGGAAAACTTTATCATTCAGCCGCAGAAAAGCATCGACTACGCCATAGACTTTCCGCATGCGGAAAACTTGGACGTCACCGTCTACTATATCGACAAAAAAACTCAAAATGAAATCGGCTTCGAAAGTTTGATTCTCAAACAGGAGATTCCTGCGTTTTCGGCTCCCAAAGGTACGGTTACAAGTACCGATAACGGAAATACCGTAGAAATTTTGGCGGGTGAAAACCGTTTCGTTTTCGATAAGATTTCCTGCACGATCACCACCGTCGAAAAGGACGGGACGGACTATGTCAATCACGCTCCCTGCAACCGTCACAAAATCGTGGGAAGCTATACCGAAATCTTCCGCGCGCCTTTCGACAATGACCGAAACATTCAAAAGATATGGCGTACGCAAGGTGTCGATACCTATACGATAAAACCCAAACTCATCGGCATCGAAAAGAGAAATTCCTGTTTCGTCGCACACGTTCATTTCCGTTACAAAGCGACCAGAATCCTTGCCACCGAAATCGACAGAATCGCCATCTATCCGGACGGTTCGGTCACCTATGACGTTTTCTTTACGCCTTGGATACTTCCCTTCTTTACGAGAATATCCAAAGTCTTCGAGTGGACGCCGAATCTGACGGATACCGAGTGGTTCGGTTTCGGCCCCGGAGAATCCTATCCCGACTTAAAAGCAGGGACGAGACTGGATACCTTCCATGCCAAAGTTTCCGATGCGGAACCCTATATTTTCCCGCAACATTCGGGGACGAGAAGCGGCGTTCGACGTTCTTCGGTGATGACGGAAGACGGCAAAAAGGGGATTCTGTTCCACGCCGTCAAAAAACCTTATTACTGGACGACGCTTCCTTATACCGAGCGAGAACTTGACGTATGGAGTCATCGAAAAGACGTTCAACCGCTCCCTACGACAAGCACCTTCGTCGACGGCTTTTTCCGAGGCGTCGGCACCAACAGTTGCGGCCCGCTGCCGTTATGGAACTATACTTTGAGCGGTTTCGTCAAGTATCACTATCGTTTCCGCTTCGAACCCTTCGGCTCGCCGAAAGCGTAACTTACCGATTTCGATATTTTCATATTGACATTTTTCAGTGTGAATATTATAATTAAATAAGCGTAAAAATTAGGAGCATATTATGGCAAAAAAGAATAAAGAACTCAGACCTTTGTGCGTAGACGTACCCACCTTGCGTGCCTATATCAAGAAGTATTGCGAAGACAACGATTATCCCAATAATGCGGAATCCTCCCTTTTACAAGTCTTGGACGAAATGAAGTTACACGACTTTGCGTTCACGCACCGTTTTTTATGTCCCGTCGACGATTATTTTAACGACAGACCGGTTGACTTTAACAAGACTACCTCGCCGAAGGTGTATTTTTCCATGACAAACTCGGTTGCCAAAAAATTGGAAATCAGCAATATGCCGCTTGCCATGACTTTCTACTATTGTTTACTGCCGCACTTGGAAAAGAAATACGAAGAAGCCGGATACAGTCAAGAACTGTTCCGCGATTCGGTCAATTATCTTCTCTCGAAAATGTACGAGTGCTACAAAGTTTTCGGAACGTGGGGCTCCTTTATCGTCCCTTCGTACAGTAAAATCTTCACAATGGAACAATTCGGGTTCGGCTCCGTTTCTTATACGGTCGTCAAAGCACCCGAAACCTTCACTTGCAACGGTAAAAAGGTGGAAAAAGGCACCAAAGTCATTCAAGTTTTGTTACCTTCCATACAATTACCGACCGTCGAGGAATTGAAAGACTCCATGAAAAAAGCGTACGAGTTTTTCAAAAAGGATTTGGGAGAGGAAGTTTGCTTCTATTTGGAATCTTGGATGCTCTATCCCGTTCATCGTTCCTTTATTCCCGAAACCGACCGCATTATCGGAATAATGGATACTTTCCGTTTGGTCAAGACCGTCAAAACGCCTAAAAATCCCGACTATTGGTGCATTTTCCATCGTTTTTACAAGAAAAACGATAAAGAGTCTTTATTTATCAGCCTTCCTTTGGAGCTTCGTTACGACGAATACATTCGTGGCGGAAACTGTATGGGACGAGGTACGGGACTGTTGTTTTATAACGGCAAAGATTTTATCTAAAATCATACTTACAAAAAACAGGGGTGTGAATTTTCGATTCACACCCCTTTTTTCATAACAGTTTGTTCTTTATTGTTCGTTCTGAATGATGCTTTTTACTTTCATCAAGCGAATGGTATTGCTTCGTTCGTTCTCGTCGAGTTTCATCGTGATATACTTGATGGTTTCGGTCAACTGCGGAATCATAACGTATTCCAAAGCATTGACACGCCTTCTGTTCTTTTCTATCTCGTCGGCAAGCATATTACAGGTTTTTTCCACTTCGGCAAGATGAACAAGGTCGGCGATAAGGTCGCTCAGCGTAGCGATACTACCGTCCAATTCGGCACTGACGGAAGCAAAGGAGTACGGATATAAATCGGTCTTCTCCCCTTCTTTGACTTGAATGGTAGGCACTTCCACGCTCATGATATTGGCTTTACCCGTTTGTAATTCCAAAGTAAAAGCCGGCATAGCTACCGCTTCTTCCAAAACCTGCGAAGTCATTACCGAACCGGCAAGCAAAAAAGAACGTAGCGCGGCGGAAAGTTTTTCTTCGATTTCCTCCCGCAGGCGTTTGTTTTCTTTGATATAAACCATAAATTGCCGAATGGTTTCATCCGACTTGTCTTTTAACAGTTTATGTCCGCGAACGGCGGTTTTTAATCTCGTTTTTAACCGCCTAAGTTCCATTCGAGTAGGATTGACATTCAGTCTTGCCATATTTTCTCCTTACTTATTCCCCGTAAAATTCATCCAAATACGCATCACGAATACGTTTTAACTCGCTTCTCGGGAGCATTTTTAACAGGCTCCACCCGAGATTCAGAGTGTCTTCGATACTTCTGTTTTGGGCAAAGCCTTGCGAAACGTACTGTTCCTCGAAAGCTTCGGCAAAATGTGCAAACTTTTTATCCGCTTCGGACAAAGCCGCTTCCCCGAGAATGGCAGAAAGCTCTTTGGCTTCTTTTCCTCTCGCATACGCACTGAAAAGCTGATTCATGGTGTCGGCGTGATCCTTTCTGGTCTTGCCTTCTCCGATACCTTTATCTTTCAAACGGCTCAGCGACGGCAAAACGTCGATGGGCGGAACGATACCTTTTTTATGCAACTCCCGACTCAGAATAATCTGCCCTTCGGTGATATATCCCGTTAAGTCGGGAATGGGGTGCGTCTTGTCGTCTTCGGGCATGGTCAAAATGGGTATTTGGGTAATACTGCCTTTCTTACCGCGAATTCTTCCCGCTCTTTCGTAGAGGGTAGCGAGGTCGGTATATAAGTATCCGGGATACCCACGACGACCGGGTACCTCTTTTCGGGCGGCACTGACTTCTCGTAACGCTTCGCAATAGTTGGTTATGTCGGTCATGATGACGAGGACGTGCATATCGCAGGTAAACGCCAAATACTCGGCTGCCGTCAGCGCCATACGAGGGGTAGAAATACGCTCGATGGCAGGATCGTTGGCGAGGTTCATAAACATAACCGCTCTGTCAATGGCTCCCGTTTTGCGGAAGTCCGAAATAAAGTAATCGGCTTCTTCAAAGGTGATACCGATAGCGGCAAAGACGACGGCAAATTTTCCGTCGCTGTTTAATACCTTTGCTTGCCGAGCAATCTGTGCGGCAAGTTCGGCATGGGGCAAACCCGACGCGCTGAATACAGGCAACTTCTGTCCCCGTACCAACGTGTTCAAACCGTCGATGGCACTGACGCCCGTCTGAATAAACTCGTTCGGATAGTCTCTTGCTACGGGGTTAATCGGTTGCCCGTTGATATTGATTTTTTTGTCGGGAATAATGGGTTCTCCGCCGTCCTTCGGACGTCCCATTCCGTCAAATACCCGTCCCAAAATATCGGGACTTACGGCAAGTTCAATGGATTTTCCCAAAAATCTGGCTTTGGACGTAGCGATTTTTAAGCCGGAAGAACCTTCGAAAAGCTGAACGAGTGCCTTGTCTCCGTTGATTTCCAGTACCTTTCCGTTCCGTTTTTCGCCGTTTTCCTGTTCAATTTCCACCAATTCGTCATATTTGACGCCTTCGACGTTTTCCACCAACATCAAAGGTCCCACGACTTCTCGTATGGTTTTATACTCTTTTAACATAGCCTGCTCCTTATCCGATCAGGTCGGAAAATTCTTTTTTCAATTCGGCTTCGATTTCGTCGAATTTGCCCATATCCGTCTTTTCGTCAATGTACTTGGCACGACCTATTTTTTCCCGAACGGGTAATTCGATAACGTCCTCAATGTCGACGTTTTCCCGAAGTGCGTTCAATCCTAAGTTATAGAACGTGTTGATCAGTTGCAACATTCGTAGCTGTTTATTCAGGGATGCGTACGTGTCGATTTCGTGGAAGGCGTTTTGATGCAAATAGTCTTCTCGAATGGTCTTGGCGACTTCCATCGTCAAACGGTCTTTGCTGCCGAGTGCGTCCATACCGACCAACCGAACGATTTCGTCTAAGCTCGATTCTTCCTGCAAAATCGCCATCATGCGTTTTCGCAGAGCATTCCAATCCCGTCCGAGATTCTCGTTGTACCAGTCTTCCATGCGGTCTACGTACAAAGAATAACTCTGTAACCAATCGATGGCAGGGAAATGCCTCTTGTACGCAAGCGCTGCACTCAACCCCCAGAAAACCTTGACGATACGCAAAGTCGCCTGACTGACAGGCTCGGACAAGTCGCCTCCGGGAGGACTGACGGCACCGATAGCGGTTACGCTGCCTTCTTTGCCTTTGCTCCCCAACACTTTGACGAGTCCCGCTCTTTCGTAGAATTCGGCAAGACGGCTGGACAAATAGGCGGGATAGCCTTCTTCACCGGGCATTTCTTCCAAACGTCCGCTCATTTCTCGTAGAGCCTCCGCCCAACGGGAGGTGGAATCCGCCATAATAGCCACGTTATACCCCATATCTCGGAAGTATTCGGCAATGGTTATACCCGTATAAATACTCGCTTCCCGCGCGGCAACCGGCATATCCGAAGTATTTGCAATCAAAATCGTCCTTTTCATCAAAGGTTCTCCGGTAGCGGGATCGATTAACTCGGGAAATTCATTCAGAACGTCGGTCATTTCGTTACCACGCTCTCCGCATCCGACGTAGACGATAATCTGTGCATCCGCCCACTTGGCGAGCTGATGTTGCACCACCGTTTTGCCGCTTCCGAACGGCCCCGGAACGGCGGCTACCCCCCCTTTGGTGATAGGAAACAAGGTATCTATTACCCTTTGTCCGGTGACGAGCGGCATATACGGCGATTTCTTTTCCGCATACGGTCTGCCTTTTCGTACCGCACAACGCTGTAACATAATCACGTCCACGATCTCGCCCGACTCGGTCTTGAGTTTGGCTATCGGTTCTTCTATGGTATAATCCCCTTCGCTTATGGAAACGATTTCTCCCTTTCTGCCGAACGGTAACATAACGGAATGACGTACGAGAACGTTCTCCTGTACATACCCCNNACCCCACTTCGTCTCCCGCCGTAAGGACGTCTCCCACTTGCGCGGTAGGATAAAAATGCCATTTCTTTTCGTGGTCGAGTGCGGTAACTTCCAAACCTCTCGCGATTCTGTCCCCGCCTTTTTCACGAAGTTTATTCAACGGTCTTTGAATACCGTCAAAGATAGACTCGATCAGTACGGGCCCCAATTCTACGCTCAGCGGACTGCCGGTGGATACGACTTCGTCGCCCGGTCCGATACCACCCGTTTCTTCGTATACCTGTATGGAAGCTTTATCGCCACGCAGTTCTATGATTTCTCCGATCAAATGGGAAGAGGACACCTTGACGACGTCGAACATCTTACAGTCCGCCATACCGCCCGCTACAC
>DCGI01000104.1:14573-17007 GCA_002315475.1 Christensenella sp. UBA1782
CTACAATCAGCGGCCCGCTTACCTTGATTACTTTTCCGCAAACTTCACTCATGTTATACTCCTTATTTACGGTTTACTTTTTATCGAGAATATCGGTTCCTATCGCTTTCTCGACGTTTTTCCCGATACCCGCCATGCCATATCCCGTACCACCCGATGCCGTCGGAATAGGAATGATTGCCGGAAAAGGGCGTGTTTTATATCTGTTAATTATTTCTTCGGCTTGTTTGCAAATATCTTCCGAAATCAAAAGAATCGCATAATTTCTCGCAAGCTTTTTAATGGTTTCTTCGGCATCCTGCTTATCTTTTACCGAAAAGACATCGCACCCTACCGCTTTGAACGCAAGGATACTGTCTTTATCTCCGATAACCGCAATTTTGTTGTTAAGCATATAACGCCCTCACTCTCTTTTTCATTTCTTCGTACGGAATTTTGTTCTTAATAGCGACCAAAGCCACCCGAAGAATCCTGACTTCGTTAAGTTTTGCCAAATAATACCCCAATATCGGACCGACCGAAAACATATCGGCTTTGTTGACCGATACGATTTTTAATAAAGCGTCGTCTCTCGCCGTTTCCAATACCGAAAAATCTCCGTCTGCCTTATCCCAAAGGCTTTTATACGGGGTGGACGCCAACATTTTTTCAAACTTGGCTTTGTCTTGTCCGCATTCGGAAAAGCGCTTCCAATCCAAACTCCCCCCTTCCACGAAGCTTTCGGCAAAGAAACGGGTACCCGCTTGTATTTTTTCGCACCGTAAAAAACTCTCTATATTGATTAAATCGATTTTTACGGTAAAATACTTGCTTATTACCTTATCGCAGGAGGAAAAGCGAGAGCGAATTTCGGCATACATCGCTTTGTCCGACTCGATATCAATCAAACGCGGAGAGCCGTTACCCGCTTCAAAGGCTTTATCGATTTTTTTCAAAGCCTCCGACATATACGGATTGTTGATTTTTCCTTCGTCGAAACGTTGTTTTAGTTCCGCAAACGGTATATTTCCGTCGGCAACGAGCATTTCGGAAATATCGGAAAGCTTGCCGTATTTTTGTTTGCAAAGGGCTTTCAAATTATGATAATCGTTACCGGCAAAGAAACACTCGAATCCCACCCCTTTGGGGGCGGCTTCCAAAACGAAAGCGGTGGCGATTTTTTCTTCCTCTTTTAATAAGGTATAAAAATCTCCCCGTTCCACCGATATACCGCCGCCGTAACCGATTTCCGAAAGGACGCGCATGGCGTCTTCCGTCGTTTTCGATTCCAAAATGCGGTGCAACCGTTCTTCGCTCAAAAGATTGTTCTCTTTCGATTTCGCTCGGGCATTGGCAAAAATTAAACCGTCTTTTTTCATTTACTCTCCGAAAAGCAAAGAGGCGATGTGCGGTTCGTATTCGTCACGAATCGTGGCAAGTTCTACCTCCAAAGTCATATTTTTGTCGCTTCCCTTACCGGTCACGATAACGCCGCCGCAAAAGTCGCCGTAGCCGCCGAAAGCTATTTTTTTTCCGACTTTTTTACAAAAATCCGCCAGCCACGCTCCGGTCGCCCACTCCTTATCCCCTTCCGAAAAAACGACGGTATCGCCGTCGGAGGCGTTGCAAAGCATACCTCGGATGAGATTTTGATAGCTTTCCTTTTCGGCACGAATCGCCGAAACGGCTTCGGTAAAAGCCTTTCCGATGACTTCTTGCTTTGCGGCAAGAATGTTCTTTTTGACTTCCAGATTTGCAACGGAAATCTGCCTTTGCAAAATTTCTTTCCGTTCTTGCAAAGACTCTTCGGCGTTCTTTTCCCGATAGGCTTCGGCATCTTCCCGCGCCAAACGGAGGATTTCCGTCCCTTTGGCGTTCGCTTCCTCACTCGTGGCGGTAGCGATAGCTCGAGCGTCCTCCAATATCTTTTCTATAATAGCGTCTTTTCCGCTCATTTTGCCCTCGTTTTATGCCCAATTCGGGATAAACACCGCCAAGAAGGAAACCAAGAAGGCGAGAAGCGCATACGTTTCTACCATAGCGGTCATCAACATACCTTTCGTGCTTTCTTCGGGACGTTTGGCGACCAAACCGATGGCGGAAACGGCAACGTTTCCTTGATGAATGGCACTCATCAAACCACCGATGGCGATGGGCATGCAAGAGAACAGAACCCCCAACCCGCTTGCCGTCGAAAGCATGACGAGACCGCCGAACGCGTTGATTTTAATCAACGCAAGGAACCCTACGATAAAACCGTAAATCCCCTGTGTGGCGGGAAGTAATTGCAAAATCAAACACTTCATGAACTTGTCGGGATCTTCCGCCGTTACGCCTGCCGCCGCTTTATTCGCATTGGCTACGCCGATAGAAGAACCGGTTCCGCTTAAACCGACCGCAAGAGCTACACCCAAAAGGGCTAATGCCGTTCCTAAATATTCCATAAAAAAACCTA
>DCGI01000104.1:17033-36599 GCA_002315475.1 Christensenella sp. UBA1782
CATAAAAAAACCTCCTAAGTTTTTTAATTATCCAAATACGTATATTTTCCCGAAGAACCGAGCGGCTTAAAGGCATGTCCCGTTCCTTCGTAAAAACGCCCGAAGAACTCTATATATTGCAGACGAGAGTCATGCACGTATGCTCCGAGCAAATTGATGGCAAGGTTAAACGTATGCCCGATCAACAAAACGGGGACGGCAATAATCCAACCCACCCAAAGACCTTTGAAGAACGTGTTGACGATAATGGTCGCAAGCATATTGACCACGTATCCGATAACGCCCGAAGTCAGTCCCAATCCGAACAGACGGGAATAACTCAACAAATCGCTGACCACGTTGACGGCACCGTAGGCATTTCCTAAAATGCCGCCCACCGCCTTGACGGGATTCTTTTTGCCGATAACACCGCTGATAAGCATCATGCCGGCGCCGACGAGTGCGGTATATTTACCCACTTCCACAAGGGTGGAAACCGCAGGCGTTACGTCCCCGATAATGCCCAAAAAGGCAAGTAACGAGGGCGAGAAAAAGAACACGCCGATAATCAAAACCACCCAACCGAAGTCCTTCAAAACGCCCATCAAAATATTCTTAATGCCGCCTTGCTCTATCAACGCAACGCCGTGTAACGCAAAACCGGTGGCGATTTGTAACAATCCCACGCCGAGTGCCAATGCAAACATAATCAAAGGCTCTTCCAACGGTTGGAACCAATACAAATGCAAGTTTTGCATAAAGGCGGGTATCGTTCCGAACCAACCGCCGAACAACGCACCCCAAATAAACGTGGAAATACCGCAGAATCCGAACATAATCATCATCTGTCCGCTGTTCTTGACGGTTTTTTTGACAGAGGTAAATACGAAGCAGGCGATAGTCATCAAAAGCCCGTATCCCGCATCGCCGAGCATGAATCCGAATATCAGGAAATAGTACAGCGCAACGAAGAGTTTCGGATCCCTTTCTCTATAAGAAGGTGCGCCAAACATATCGGTAATGCCGTCAAACGCCGAAATAAACTTATTGTTTTTCGTGCAGGTGGGCGGTATCTCGTCATCGGTCGGATCGCGGAATTCCATTTCCACTCTCGTACAAACCTTTTCGATTTCTTCACGCACTTTTTTCTCTTTGTCTTGGGGAACCCAACCTTCCATAAGAATGGTTTTTCCCGTCTGTTCGCAACCGCCGATTGCCTTGACTTTTTCGATTTCCATTTCGTAATAGTCGTACAGAATTTTCAACTGCGGCAAGAGGGTAAGGAAGTTTGCGGCGTCTTCGACGATTCGTTTTCTTTCCTTTTTCAACGCCTCTTTTTTGCTTTGCAAACCGTCTATCTCTTCCTTTGCAGAACCGCTCAACGTAAAGGATGCCCGCACGAACTCGGCTTCCTGCAAGATTTCTTCCACGAATTCTCGGCAGGAACGATGTGCCAAAATCAACACCGCCGTCACCTTGTCGCTTGCGGAAAACTCCGCTTCGGCCAGGGAAGGTAATTTATCTCGGACGATACCGACTTTTTCGGTAGGAACGACGCCCAAATACGCCACACTCGTCTTGGTATCCCGTACGCAACCGAACGGTAAAGCGATTTCTCGATAAACGGAAAGCTGTTCGATGGCGGCGTCTATTCTCGTTTGCTCGCTTTTCATGTCGGTCAAACGCGTATTGTATTTTTCCATACCCCCTATTTTGGACAGGTATTCCACTTCGTCTTTGGCGACGTCGACAAATTCCTCATACGGAATCAATCGGTTTTCTTTTTTGAATTCGGGAGAAAGTTTTTCTTTTTTCGAAGCGTTTAAGTTTATCTCTTTGACGACGTCTTTCAAAAAGGAAAGAGCAAACGCCACTTTGAAACGTTTGCTTTCCAATTCTTCGATACGTTTTTGCATAGAGGCGGTATCCGGTGCCTTTTCGCTCGGAACGAACTCCATGCACCCGTTTTTCAAAAAGATTCTTAAAATCTTGTTCCGCTCGCAATTATGAGCCACAAGGCTCACTTTACGCATTTTAGTGATTGCCATACGTTGCGAAAACCTTTTCCTTAATAAAATTTACCGTCGCGGAAACGTCTGCCGTCTCTATGATTTTCCGAGCGTTTACGTTTCCTTCCGCAATAATAGCTTTTCCCTGCCGCAAACCGTCTTCTCGTGCCGCTTCACAGACTTTTTCCCGTTCTTGACGAACTTGTGCGACGACGTCTTTACGAATACGCTCGGCTTCTTCTTCCGCTTTCTGCACCGATACCTTTCCCTCTTCCAAAGCCTGCGCCGTCAAACGATCGGCTTCCGCTTCGGCATTTTTTATATCGTTTATCGTTTCAAATATCATATTTTACTCCTTTTCTTCGATAGCGGTAATCTTATCGACACGCTTCTGATGCCGTCCGCCGGCAAATTCCGTCGTAAAAAACTTTTTTACGAACGCATAAGCGTCGTCGGGTGAAGTAATCCTTCCGCCCATCGAAATCACGTTGGCGTTGTTATGCAACTTCGCCATTTCGGCACAAAACAAGTCGGTGATATGCGCACAACGGATCCCCTTAAATTTATTGGCGGCAATGCCGATTCCTATACCGGTACCGCACAGTAATATGCCTTGCTCCGCTTCACCGTTCCGTATGGCTTTGCAAACCTTCTCCGCATAATCGGGATAATCTACGCTTTCTTCGGAAAAAGTACCGAAATCTACGTATTCGAGGGACAATTCTTGTAACGCACGAATACACGCCTCTTTCAAACAATATCCGCCGTGATCGCATCCGATAGCAACTTTCATGCTTGCCTCCGTCAGGGTATTTTTTTAATTATAACAATTTCTATTCGGTTTGACAACCGTTTCAAGAATTTTTAAGTTTTTTTTGTTTTCTTCTTTTGAGTAAGAAATACACCAAAACCGAAATTCCCGCCAAAACCACGATGATGACGGCAATCAACCAATACGGAAGGATGGGAGCATACACGTCGACGAATTCCAACGATACCGTACAGTTCCCCGTGCCGTCCATGACGATTTTGGTACCGCCCGACATATCCTTATCATAATAGCAACCGCTTCCCGTCTTCAAGCCGTAAACGAATTGCGTTCCTTCGTACTCCACGACAAAATCGTTGATATGGTCGTGTCCCGCCACGATCAAGTCGGTGGACTTGTAGGTCGTTTCGGGATTCTCGTCAAAGTCTTGCATGATTTCAAAGACGTGGTCATCGTACGGAGAAGAACAAATGGGTTCCCGCATTTCTCCGATACTGTCGGCGTTTTTGTTCGCCCACGCGGTATTATAGGCATAAATCGGAATATGTAAAAACATAGCCGAACTCACCATTCCGTCCGTACCGTAGGGTTGTACCTTTTGAACAGCCCACTTGTACCACTCTTTTTGGGTGTCGGTCAACATCGCATAGTTATGATCGTTTATCGGTTCTTCTCCCGGATACTCTTCCGCTCTATAAACCATGTTCTCTCCGCTGTTGACAAAAAGTAAGGATTTTACCACGTGAAAACCTCTCGCCGTAGCGTCTTTCTCGACGACGTTTACGATATAGTTTCCGTAACCGATAGCGTTTTCGGCAACGACTGCGAGATTCTTCGCACCCCCTTGAAACAGACAGTTTCGGAACGAATTTTCATATAAATAAGCTTGTTGCCCCGTGGTATCGGTTTCTTCTTGATTGTCGTGATTTCCGTAAACAGGCGCCCATGGGATACCGTAAGTATCAATAAGGTTTCCTATATAAAGAATGGAACGTTTCGTCCCGTATCCTTGATCGCCGGTAATCGTGATCAAATCGGGTTGAACTCTTTCGATCAATTCTTTTATGGTGGCTTTGGCTCTTTCCGTTTGTTCCGCCATAACGTCGATTTCCGTCACGCCGAGCTGAATATCGGACATGTTCAGAATCACGAAATCTTTATCTTTTTCTTTTTCCAAACAGATAACGTAATCCTTATCGGAAACCACTTTACCGTCCGTAAGGGACAATGAATAACTGTCTTCTTTCGACCACGTTTGATCTTTGTCGTAAGACGGGGTTTCGTCGTCTTTACATGCGCTTAAACCCAAACAGGCAAGCAACAACGCCATAATACAAACCGACACTCTCCAAACTTTTTTCATAATTCCTCCAAAAACTTTTTATACGATTACACCGTGACTGCTTCGAATCAATCTATCCATAACGCTGTCTTCGATACCGCCGCCGTCGGGTGCTTCCACCAAAATGGCATCGTAAATTTTTTCACAGTATCGAAGCATACGGAATATTTCATTGGCAAAAGCGGCATCGGTACCTATTTTCAAATAGGTATACCCCTTTTCTTCCCAATACGGAACGTTTCTCTCCTTCGATAAAAGAACCACGTTTTCTCCCATCCCTTTCCTACGGAGATACTCCGTCTCGGCACCGCGAACCGAGCTATACAGGATACAAGGCACAATCGGTGCGTAATGTGTGTACTTCATGCCGGGCGAAGGTGCCACTTTTACGTGCCCCGTAAAAAGTTTCACTGCGGGCAAATAGGGCTTTAACATTTCTTCGGTAATCCCGCCGGGACGCAGAATAACCGGTTCGTCCACAATCGACAAAACGGTAGATTCGATACCGACCGAACAAGCTCCCCCGTCAATCACCGCAGGCACTCTGCCGTTCATATCGTCCAAAACCGCCTCGCAAGTGGTCGGACTGACACGCTTGGAAAGGTTGGCACTGGGTGCGGCTATCGGAGTACCGCAAGCCGTCAAAAACTCTCGTGCAACGGGATGAGAAGGGATCCGGATCCCCACCGTATCCAAACCCGCCGTCACCGAATACGGTATTTCTTTTTTCTTGGGCAGTACGATCGTCAACGGCCCCGGTGAGAACACCGAAAACAGTTTTTCGGCAAGTTCCCCGACTTCGGCAGCCTTCCTTGCTTCCTCCACGTTCGGGACGTGCACGATTAACGGATTATCGGAAGGACGTCCTTTCGCTTCGTATATTTTTTTGACGGCACTTTCGTTCAACGCATCGGCTCCCAAACCGTAAACCGTTTCCGTCGGGAACCCGACAACCTCTCCTTGGCGTACCAAATCGGCACAAATGGGAATTATTTCCCGACCGCCCGTAATCGTTTTCATTTCTTTTCCACCTTCATGATTTCCAAAGTATCGTCTTGGCTCGCTACGATATAAGTTTCTTGCAATACGCCGTTCACCATAAAGTTTTCCAACACCGCAATGCCCTTGTACCCTGCCTCCGACAATACCGTTCCGTCGAAACTCTTGATTCCGTATTTTTCTCCTACTGCAAAGACGTAGAACCCGTCTTTGACGAGAACGGCATCGGCAAGTTCGGTTTCTCTCCCGAACAAATCGATACGGAATACCTTTTCCTGTCCCCCTTCCGTTCGTGTGCCTACGGCATAACCGTCGTAGAACGGCGTCAAAAAGGAATAGACGCAATCCACGATAACCTTCCCCGCCGGCGTAACCGCCCCGTAAGTAATCTCTTCCAACGTGGCTTCTTGTTCCGTCTCACTCTCCTCTTCCGATTCCGTTTTCACTTTTTCGGCATCGATACAAGCGATCAAAACGGCATCCGTACCGCTATGCACCACGCTGTAAGAAAATTGCTCCGACTTTTTCAACAAAACCTTTTTCTCCAGTTTTTCATCGAAAATACAGGCGTCGCCGTAATACGGATCGAAGGCGGGATCGGCACATTCGAAACCGACGCCGTCGATGAACACGACGGGCAACATGGAAGAAGGTTGATACACGTTCAAATTTTCATCCACCACGCAATAGGTCATTTCGCCGAGCGCACCGAAGTATTGTTCCGTTTCACTCAAATCTTTCGTCAATTCTATATAAGGTCGATAGTAGTAATAAATAATCGACTTTCCTTCCCGCACCATATCGGCGGGATTCAAACAAGGATAAGAATAAACCTTGATTGAAGTATTGTTATAGCTGTTTGCGGTGATGGCATAATCCCCCGCCGAGTAGGTGTTCGCCACGCTGACGACACCGAACACTTGGGAAATCGAGGTCGTTTTACGCGTTTTTACGTTATAAAAATCGGCAGACGAGCGGGTAAAAACCAACGACGTTTCCCCGAACAAATCCGATGTATAATAACAAAGATTGAATCCGTCGAAAGCACTCGACGAGGATAACGTATTGGAGCGCAGGAACCAACCGTTCCCCATGTAGAACATTTGAATATTCCCGTTGCAATCGCTCATGGCGTCGCTGACGACGGCAAACGGGGTATAAGCACCCGTTTTGGCGTACTCCAAAACGCCGTTATACAAGTCTTTTTTTATATCGAAAAAGTAGGCGTCCGTCGAACAGTACGCCACGATATAATCATCGTATTGTAAAATGGAATAATTTTCGGCGTTGGTGGCGTTATAACCATACCGAATTTTGAAGCAAGGCAACATTTCTCCGTGGGTATAATCGTAAAAAACCGTAAACGAAGCGGAAGACGAGTACCCGTCCAAACCGCCCATCACGCAGACGTAATCCCCGCAAAAATACATTTGTTCGGTATTGTTGCCGTCGTACACCAACGAGAAATCGGAAACGGTTTTCGGCGTGGTGATACCGTTCCCCCGAAAACGAATCAAACCGATTCGATGATTTGTATTGGTTTGCACCGTAACGATGGCATAATCGCCCCGAATCGACAGAACGGCGGAGTATAGCGGCATGGCGTACTCTTTTTCAAAAGAAGCCAACCCGTATTGCATGACGTACGACATGGTATCGTCGTTATAATATTTTTTGCTTGTGATAAAAACGTCGTTATTGACATCGTATTCGTACAAGGATACCGAGTTTTCCAACACGCACCCTTTTGTGAGCGTCGTCGTCCCCCGTTCGGCGGCGTAAGAACGCATATAGGAAGAATACTTTACTTCTCTCGGTAAAAAGAAGTAAAGACACAACCCCGTCGTCACCGCCGCAATAACAAAAGCCAAAGACGAAAAAAGTATGATTTTTCCTCGCTTCGACATCTTTTTTTTCGGTTTTTTAACCTTTTTCGGCACAACAAATACTCTTCTGTCTTTTTTCATCAGTTTATTATACCATAAAATTCTTGAATGACAATAAAAATGCTTCATTTTGTCGAGTTCGTGCTTGCGGAAAAGAAAACCTTTTTTCTGAAACCGGAAAGACGACAAGAATACTTGACAAACGCCGAAGCGGTATTCTATAATGAAAGCGTGCTGGGGGTGGCAGAAATGCCTGAGAGTAAACCCTTAGAACTTGCCCGTTCGTACGGGGAAGGAAGCCGTCCTATCTATCTGCGGCTCCTTACTGAAAAAGGAGTTTTTTTATGTCCGAAAACACCGTTTGGCTCTATGCCTTAACCGCATTTTTAGTTGTTCTTATTGTCCTCTTGACCGTTTTTTGCGGGAAAAGGCCACCTTGTAACCGTACCAAAGCCGTCGTATACGCAGCCATCATGATCGCCTTATCGTTCGGCTTATCCTACGTTCGACTGTTTTCTTTGCCGCAAGGCGGATCCATTACCCTCGCTTCTCTCCTGCCCGTCCTCTTGTATTCCTATATGTTCGGTATTCGGAAAGGTGTCTTGGTGGGCGTGATTTGCGGTATTCTGAATTTTATACAAGCACCTTGGTTCTTAAACCCCGTCCAATTCCTACTGGACTACCCCATAGCTTTCGGAGCCATGGGACTTTCCGGCATTTTTTTCCGTTCCGCTACCGAGAACAAACGTATTCTGCGTTTTCTTCTCGGTTCCGTCGTCGCGGTATCCGTCCGCTATATCGCCCACGTAGTCAGCGGCATTTTCGTCTACGGAAGTGCCGATCCTTCCTACGGTGCGGTGGCGTGGAGCTTCCTCTATAACGCCTTCGTCTTTGCCGACTGTGCCGTCGCCCTCGTCGTCGGCTGTTCTCTCCTTGCCTCCAAACACATCACCGGCTTTCTCGCCGACGTCAACAAATAATTGCCCTATGAACACCCGACAAACCCCGCCGCTCACCAACCGTGACCTTTTCCTTCGTCAAAAAGAAACGTTGGATACCTTTCTGAAAACGGGTGCCATCACCCAAGCCCAACACGACTACAGCCTGCATTGCCTTTCCGAAAAAATGCNNCCCGACGCCCCCGCCCCGCCCCCGCCTCGAACCTGACTTTATCCCATGAAAAAAAGAGGAAGTCCCCTTCCCCTTTTTACTGTTTCTCCGCCTTCGGTAAATTTCTTCCGGTCGTAACTCAAAAATCTTTCTAACGAAACGATGTAAAAGATTCTGAACACTATTGATTGGAAAACTTAATAAACTCCGTAATGCAATCCTTTATTTCGTCAATTTTCTTTTCAAGAACGGCAATTTCCGCGATGTGCGAATAATTTTCGATTAAAAACCGTATCGCTGTATTAAATTTCTCCTTGATTGGGAAATAATCCCCGTCTCCTCGAACGATGACGGATTCCAAATCGTCATACTTTTTTTGCAACGCACCGACGAATTTTTCAACGTCCTTAAACGCAATGGTATAGTGCTGCTTATGGTTGTTTATCAGTGCAATCAACTGTTTAACCGTTAGCATCATATCCGTCTTTATTTGATTATTAACGTCGGGCGTGGATAGAATCTTCCTTTTGAAAATAGACATATTTCTTACACTCCGTCCTACTTTTTTCTTATAAAAATGTTATAAAACGTTTTTTGACTCCGAACACCGATACCCAATTTTTTGACATCGGAATCATCGGCTTGCAATTCGTCAAACAACTTTTTCGTCAGAGTTTCGGCGTTTGCATTTAATACCGATTCATCAAATCTTCTTCCGTTAGGGAGCGTCTCGGTTAAGATTCTGCCGCCAACGCTTTCCATAATGCTTTTTATCCTATCTTGAAGGGTTTCGATCGTAACCTCTGCGCAAATCGGAAAGGATTCTAAGAACCGTCTCGGATTCTCGATGTCAAACTCCAGCTCGCCATGAGAACCGACGGTGAAATCTTCCTCTTTCTCGCTCACCAATATTTTATTATATCCCCACTTAACGATAGGAAGTCCCTTCATTCGAACAAAAGCAACGCGAATGATATGTCCTTTTCCGTATTCCTTAAAAAGGTCAACCTTCTCGCTGGAATCGTATTGCGCATTGATTTTCCCGTCGTCAATAATAAAAGCTCGATACTGATGAGGAACGGCAAGCGTCGTTGTTCTGTCAATCGTATACTTGTCGGTTACCGAAACAATAACGTCTACCGAGTCATTACATAAAGCAATATTCATTTTGTTTTCTCCTGTATAAGAATAATTATTGATATACATATAATATCATATCCGAAAAAGGAAATCAATGCAAAAAAGAAAAATCTTGTTGTTTTGACTAAAAAAATCGAACTTTTTTCAAACGAATATTCCGCATACCTAAGGAATCTGTTTGAAGCAAGACAAAAGCTATTTGGCAAGAATGTGTTTCAAAAAAATGCCGTAACCGACTTTTCCATTCTTTCCACCCCGTAAGGAATTACCGCGGTTTGTTCTTCCAACCGCGGTACGTGTTTTTTTATCGATTGGCTTTTGTTATCCATGCCATTCTTCTTTTCCGCTCTTTCTTTTATCCATCAAACGCATGGAGTGCCGTTAACAAGAATTGACGATATTCCTCTCGCACGTTTTCGGGCGAAACAATACGAATCCTTTCACCAAACGTAGCCACCCACGCAAAAAAAGTCGGACTTATTTGCACTTCGGCACGAATCAAAAGGGTGTGTTCGTCTTTTACTTCTATTTTTATGGCGTTTTTCCCGAACTTATCGAAGAAGTATTCCAGAACGGCAGACGAATACGCAGTCTCAAAAACGATTTTTTCGCTTTTGCCGGTGAACATGCCGAAAAGTGTCTGTTTATGCTTTTGAAAATCGGTATCAATCTTGTACGGCGGGGGCGAAACGGCATCGGGCAGAACGGTTACTTTCTCCATTTTGTCAATACGATACTGCGTTATGTTATCATGGTTATCGTGGTAACCGATCAAATAATATTTGTTATCGTTTAAGCATGTGGCGACAGGATTGATAATATACTTTTTTTCTATTTTGGGAGCCTGTTTTTCGGTTCTTCGCATCCTCTTTTGGTGAATGTCATAATCAAAATAGAAAAAGGATATTTTCTTGCCTTCGATAATCGCCGTCGTTATTTCCTCGACAGAATAATAGATTTTTTCATTGATGCTCTTGACGTTCCCGAACCGCACGATGTTCCGTCGTAACACTTCCCCTTTCTCGCTTCCGGCAAGTAACGCTATCTTTTGCAAAAGCTCTTTCGATTTGGCTTCGGTAATAAAACTCGCCCCCTGTACGGCATCCATTAAAATCTGTACTTCGGGGTTGTCGAAGGTACGATGAACAACAAAATATTCGTTACTTTGCCCCCTACGGGAAAGTACCTCGTACCCATATTGATTCAAAGCGTCTATATCGGAATACAAGGTCTTTCGATCGACCGGAATACCCGATGCACGCAATCGTTTCATCAGTTCTACCGAGGTCATCGGGTGTTCTTCGTCGGAACTTCTAAACAGGATTTCCCATACCTTCAACAATCTGATTTTTCGTATGCTGTCCGTTATCATATCCACCTCAAAAGTATTATATCAAAAAGCCGTAAACGAAACAAGTCGAAAAGCCGAATACTTACTCGTTTTTACCTAAATTTTGCAGAGTATCGCCGGCAATACGATATACCGTCCACTCGTCCATCGGTACCGCACCCATTCTGCGATAAAAATCGATGCTCGGCTTGTTCCAATCCAAACACCACCATTCCAAACGTCCGCACCCCCTTTCTACGGCGATACGGGCCAGCTCGGTCAAAAGACCTTTTCCGTACCCCTTTCCCCGATAAGCGGGCTTCACGAATAAATCTTCCAAATATAAGCCCGCCCGTCCCAAGAAGGTAGAAAAATTATGAAAAAACAATGCGAATCCGACGTTTTCTTTTCCTTCCCGAGCGAATAGAACTTCAGCTTTCTTTTCGTCGAACAACCAATGTTCCAGCGTCTTTTCGTCGGCGACCACTTGCTCTTCCATTTTCTCGTACGCCGCCAGTTCTCGAATAAAGGAAAGAATTTCTTTCGTATCCTCACGTTCGGCAAATACATATTCCATAGCTGCTCCTTATATAGAAATGCGATTATAGTATCCTTTTAATTTAATTTTTGTTTCCTAAACTAATCTTTTCTATTACTTAAATAAAAAGTTGCAGATTTTTTGCGTTTCGTTTTTTTCTTCCATACATTCCACCGAAAAAGGAAATCTCTCAATCAAGTCTTCCGCTCTTTGTACGATGTCGTCCACCGTTAAGAGGGGGGAATCTATGCGACAACTAACGCTTTTTTTGTGCTTTTGCAAGATCTCTTTTTTGAACAGTTTGTCAAATTCCGACAAAGACGATACGTAGAGATTTTGACGGGTAAAGAAGTTATACTCGTTCGAGCGACAGATGGGCAGGGTATGGTGAATTTCATGGTCAAGTTCTATATCCGCCGTTGTCAAGTTCAAGTAGTCGTGAGCGATAAACCCTTGATCGGAAAGACCGATATTCCAGGTAACATCCAAATGGTAGGGTTTTCCGTCTATCTTTACAATGTTCCATGCGTGATCCTCGCCCGTTTTTTTACTTACCCCTTCCACCACGATACACAAAATATCCAGCTGATTCAAAAGGAATTTTGTAGCTTTTGCGATACCTTCACAGACGGCGTTTTTATAGAGCAAAGGTCCGACAATGGTATTATTCTTAACCATAAGTTCCTCGTTCCCTGCCATTTTTTCATCGTAAAGGATGTTGCGAATAAACATATCGTGCAGCGAGATTTCCCGTTCGTACTCTGTTTTTCCCGTTATCTTTCCTTTGATTTCCGCTATAATTTTCAAGAGTTTTTCTTCGATTTTTTTCGTCAAATTTTGATCGAAAAAGTAATCCGTCAACAAGGTAAACGTGTCGTCGTCGTAACTGTAATTATAGAAAAACAGCTTCACATAAAACAAATTCGGATTGTCTAAGTTAATAAATTGAATAATATCGGTTATTCTTTTCAAATCGACGCCCTTTCTCGGCACGACGATTTCTTTCTCCCAATTCAAAAAGCCGTTATAGAACCCTCTGTATATCCGGCGTTCCGTTTCGTTTAAGCTCGAATAATAGTATCTGTCTTGAATCACGCCTTACCTTCCTTTTCTATCATGTTATGGTATTTTTCTTTTCTTGTCAAGTCAAAAAATTATGTTTTTAATATTTTCTTTTTCCTATAAAAAATGCTATAAGGTTTCTTTCTTATAGCATTTTTCATAAATAAATAAATTGTTCGCCTTTGCCGTCATAAGTCGATTTCTTCCGAAGCCACGATTGCTTCTAAGTATTTTTTTTAACTACGCTATACTTCTCTACAAAGTTTCGTGTGCTTGTTGAATTTGTTCTGTGGTTTTCCCCGGACAGACGGCTTTTCTCAAAAATGCTTGCATTTTTCTCCTTATGCAACGACTCTTTTGTTTTGTTTGGAACGTTTCTTTTCCATGTTTTTACGAAATTTCATGTTTAAGGGCAAAACGGTTACTAAATAATTTTCCACAAAAATAAAGACTTGATCCCCGTACAAGCGAAGTTCTCGATCGGGGTATTCCTCCGGTTTATCGCTTTTCAGCAAATGATTTCGCATCGCACCGGTTAATTCATCCAGACAAAAACCGTTTTCATAGGCATCCATAGCAATTCTTTCCATTCTCCCCAAACTTTTAATACACATTCTCTCCTTTATACGCTCTCTGGCGTGTTGTGTAACAATGATTTCTACCGTATTCATATTTTCCTCCTCTGATTCTTTTCGGAATCCTACTCTAATAATACCATACGAAAAAGGATTGTCAATACTCATTTTGCGCTATGTTAAAAAAACCCGACATACTGCCGAGTTTTTTTGAAAAGGTCTTGTTTTTTTTGCGAATTAGTAATTTATGAAATAATCAAAAAGTAATTCGTCCGAATAGGTCGTCTGTCCCGTCAGCGAAAGCGTCATTCGTTTGACGTATTCGTAGGAGGACTGTTCCATGATGCGAATAATGGCAAACGCCTCGTCCATGTCGCGACCGGCACAAAATACACCGTGATTTGCCATAAAGCAGGCATTTCTGCCTTCCATAGCCGCTACCGTCCCCTTTTTCAATCCCTTGGTACCCGGCAAACCGTATTTGCCGACGCGTGCTTCTCCGCCTACGAGTTTTTGCATTTCTTCACTCATGATGGGGAGCGGAATCCTCGCCGAAGCCAACATGGAACAATATACGGGGTGGGAGTGAATGGTAGCGTTGATTTCGGGGCGAGAAAGTAAAACGGCGGCGTGTATTTTGCGTTCGCTCGTCGGCTTTTTTCCGTCCGACCATACCGAAGGATCGTCGATTTGTACGATCGGCATATCTTCGGGTTGTAATGCGATATAATCCAACCCCGTCGGCGTCACCAACATGTGATTGTCGTCTAAACGTACGGCGGTATTACCCCACGTCCCTTGTACCAAATTTTCTTCCAAAAGCTTAACGCCGCTTTCTTTAATCACCTTGCGAAGTTGTTGTTCGGTTTCCTTTGTCCAGCTCATGGTTTATTCCTCCCTCTTCTGCAATTCTTCTTGATTGATTTTACTGTACTTCTTTTTATAGACGATCTGCATCAACTTGGCTTCGAAAATATTGATTATCTTATTGCCACCCAGTACCGAACCGGCAACGAAGCACTTGGACGCTTTATCCAACACCATTACACAGGTAAAAGCTTCGTCCATCGTCCGTCCCGTCGTCACGCAACCTTCTCCTTTCAACAAACAAGAATTTCTGCCACGCAACGCTCTCAAAATACTGCGGACGTCCTTCTTTTTGGCAATTTTACAGGTAGGCCCTACGATTTGCGCCATGTCGTCCAAAACGGCGGGAATGGCTACCCCCTTTTTCGACACCGCATCCACCCATGCAGGATGAACGTGATACAAGGCTTTTATTTCCTTTTTCTTTTGATACACCGCAAAAAGAACGGCATATTCGCCTTCGCTTTTGTCGGTTACTTCCACAAAATCGTCTTCGCACAAATCCTCGAACTTGGCACCCTCTTTCGTAGCGTAGACGACGCCGTCCTGCTTGAAGCTGACGATATCGCCTGCACCGCAAAACTTTTCTTCGGCAAGTTTTTTGGCGTATTCCCGAATGCTTGCTATATTCATTATTCTTCTCCTTCAAACCGCTTACCGTTGGCTTTTTTATAGGTTTTGGCAAGGGATTTATATATTTGTTTGTATGTAATAAACAGTTTGTCGTAGGTAATACGATTCTTCGGGTTGGGTAAATACTGTTTTTCTTCCCGTACGTATTTTCCCGCTTGGTCGAAGCCCGAAATCAAGCCGAGTCCCACGAACGCAACGATGGCTACCCCCAACGCTCCCGCCATTCTCGGATTTTCCACAACGGCAAATTCTCTCTGCGTAATGTCGGCAATGATTTGCATCCACGCTTCGTCCAAAGCCCCACCGCCGATAATACGGAATTTTCGGCAACCGAAACCGTAATCTTTTTCGTAATTTTCCAAAATCCAACGCAGATTATAGCCGATGCCTTCATAAACCGAACGCATGAGGTGTTCTCTCGTATGGGTGGGATCCATGTTAAACAAAGTGGCTCTCGTCGTGGTGGAACTGACGGGACAACGCTCTCCGAGCATCCAAGGCGTACAAATCAAACCGTCACTGCCTGCGGGAATCTTTTTGATAACCTCGTCCATATAAGCGTAGATGCCTTCGCCGTATTCCTTTTGTTCGGTGCGGAAGAATTGGTCGCAAAGCCACTGGATGTTGCTACCCGCCGCTTCGGTGATACCGGCAATCAAATTCATCTCGGGATCTGCCGATTGAATTGCCGCGGCACCATGCTTGAATTGCGTTTTGGTTTTGGTCGTGGCGACCACCCATGCACTGGTTCCTAAATAAATATGAATATCGCCGTCCCGATTCATCCCCGAACCTATGGCGGCAGACTGCGTATCGTCGCAACCGCCGAACACAACGGTACCTTCGGGAAGATCCATTTCTTCGGCTGCCTTTTTGGTCAAACCTTTTCCGATTTTATCGGTACTCTTGACGAGCGGCGGTAGTTTATTCATATCGATACCGACGATTTTTAAGGCGCTCATCCAGGTTTTTTTCTTCAAGTCCAAACCGTAACTGGAAGCGCCCGAAAGTTCGGCAACCATTTCTCCCGTACATTTATACTTCAAATAACCGTTGACGTCTAAGAAATATTTGGTTCTCGAATAAACGTCGGGACGTTCTTCCCGTACCCATTGAATTTTTGCGATAACGTCCTTTCCCATAATCGGCGTACCCGAAACGAGGCTGAAAATACCTTTTCCGCCCACTTTATTCATCAATTCTTGTGCTTGTTTTTCGGCTCTGCCGTCCACCCACGTGATATTGGGATACAAAACCTTACCGTCTTCGTCTACAGGAATCACGCCCATTGCCTGCGTAGAAAAAATGATGGCTTTTACATCGTTTTTGTCGATACCTGCCGCTTTTACGACTTCTTGAGAAGATTTACAAATGGCTTGCCAATACTCTTCCGGATTCTGCTCAACGAAAGACGGAGCGGGATAATACGTCGGATAGGGTTCGGCTTTGGCGGCAATGATTTTACCTTCGTAAGAAATCAAAACCGCTTTGTTGGAACTGGTTCCCACGTCGTGTGCAATAATATAATTCATTTTTTATGACTCCTTATAGAAAGCGGGCTGTTAAAACCATACGTATTTTAACAGCCCTTCTGTTTATCTTTGATAGGGATTCGGCACCGATTGTTCATCGAATTTTTGCCGCAGTCGGTTTCCTTTATGCGTCAAAAATCTTTCTCGATGAAGTGCCGTCGCCAACGGAAAACATTATTTCTTGGCGGCCTTTTTCTTTGCGTCGTATTCGGCTACTTGGTCGGCGAGAGGGATATCTCTTTCGCGTACCAATTTGAATACGTCTTCAAAACGGTTCAAAGCTTCGTCGATAATATCATCGGTATCCGCCATAGAAGTATACAATCTCGAACCCGCCAACGTAACGATACCGTGCGCCATATAGGTAGCACCCATTTGCTCCATAGCTTCTTTTCTGACCATCATCATGCTCTTCTTCGAGAGGACGTTGACGATGTTGAGGATATTCATGGACGAGAAGTCGAAGCTCATCGGAGCGGTACATTCTAAGTGGCAAATAGATCCTTGGTTGTACGCAACGTACGGTAAATTATATTGTTCAATCAGTTTTACCAAACCGTCCGTCAATCTGTCGCCCGCTTTACCCGCTTTGTAGCATGCGTTGTTTTTGGCGATTTCTCGGATTGCCGCATACCCTGCCATCGAAGACAAAGGATTTGCCGCGAGCGTTCCGCCGACGTAAGCTTTTTTCATAATCGTACCTACGCCCGCCGCCATAAGGTCGACGTATTCTTTCTTACCGCCTACGCCGCCTGCCGCAGGATAGCCACCGGCAACGATTTTTCCGAAGACGGTCAAGTCCGGATGGACGTCGAACAAGCCTTGCGCTCCGCCCAAACCTACGCGGAAACCGGTAACGACTTCGTCAAACACGAGCAACGCACCGTACTTGTCGCAGAGTTCTCTGACTTTCTTGTTATAGTCCCATGCAACCGGACGAGTACCCGACTCGGGCCCTACCGGTTCTATCAAAACGGCAGCCGTACCGCCACGAAGCTGGTTCAACTTCAAATAAGCTTCCAACATTTTCGTGTCGTCCGGACGCACTTCGTCGATTAACGTGAAAATCTTATTGGGTATACCGTGCGACTCCAAAAAGTTTCTCGTTCCGGGAATCTTCAAGCCGTAAACCAATTGATCCGACCAACCGTGATAAGCACCGCCGACTTTGATGATTCTCTTTTTACGGGTGGCGCATCTGGCTATACGGATAGCCGCCATATCGGCTTCGGTACCGCTGCCGAGCATACGGAATTTTTCCACCCAAGGCATGTTCTTATTGATTTCTTTGGCAATCAAAAGTTCGGCTTCGTGGAACAGTCCCGTGACCGGTCCGCATTCTTGAATCAACTTAACGGCTTCTTCTTGTACCGCAGGGAAATTGCTACCCAAAATGGTAGGACCGCCCGCCTGCAAAAAGTCAAAGTACTGGTTGCCGTCTTTATCGTACAAATAAGCACCTTCCGCCTTCACCATGCACATCGGGAACGGCTTATTGAATGCCAAGTTATGTTGTACGCCACCGGGAATAAACGACTTTGCTTCGGCGGTAATCTTTTTGGATTCCGTACATTGCTTTTCGTAATACTCACCTACGATTTCTTTTTCATAATAATCTGTCGGAACCGCAAAAATGTTTTTTTCGGTCAGCGCACTCAAACTGTCTCGAATGTCTTGCGAACTCGCCCAACGGGTTACACCATAACCTTGCTGTTCCTTTTCGGGTAATTGTTGATAACTAACTTTCATGATATTCATCTCCCAAAATTATATTTTTTTGTTAAAAATATTATACCCCCCTAACCTTTTTTTGTCAATACGCAAAAATCGCATTTCTGCCCTATTGTGGTTTTTGCGGGGAAGGAAACCTTTTTGAAAAAAGGTTTCCTTCCCCGCACCCCATCTTTCCAAAAACTTTTGGTAGTTTAGAACGCTCGGAGGAGGAACCTTTTTGAAAGAAAGACACTCGGAGGAGGAACCCTTTTTAGGAAAAAGGTTATCCTCCTCCGAACCTCCTCTTTCCCAAAACTTCTACCGCTTGTTGTTAAACAGGTGTACTATTCGTATGAAATAACGTCCTTTCTTAAAAAGAGGATAGTATGGACTTATCAAGGAACGACACACCTTTCAAAGGGGAAAAAAGCTATCCTCACACGGTGCGCCAAGCCTCAGGCTTGAAAGGAACAACACACCTTTCAAAAGAGAGAAGCGCTATCCTCACACGGTGCGCCAAGCCTCAGGCTTGCAAAGGGGAGAAGCGCTATCCCCACACGGTGCGCCAAGCGTCAGCTTGGGTACAAAAAACGCCCTCGCAGAGCGAGGGCGAGCTTCTATCCCACATAGTCAACCCTTTCTTGCAAATAGATTTGCAGAAAGGATTTCCTTGTGGGATAGGCTATGAGAGCCTAATTTTCAAAGCGGGAACGACGCCGAGAGACGTAGAATAGGCACTGTCGCCGTCATAGGCAGAGCCGGGGCTGCTGACGTACCTAGCATTGCTACTATTGTTATAGTACGGCGAGCGGAGCCACCACCAGCCCCGAAGGGGCATGGGGAACGACGACGTTTTTGCGTAACTCTTACCTATACCTTAGCCTACCGGTTCGGTAGGCGTGGATACCTTATTTATTTTCGGATAGCATTCTTTTTGCATCGCTTGCCATCCATTTTTTCAAATAATCCAACGTTGTGGCTACTTGGAGCGATATTTGCTCATATTGCTTGTTGAGTATGGCATTCTGCTCACTTGCTAACTGTGCAAAATAATCTAACATTCCTAATAGCACAACGGCTTCTTCCTGATAATTTTTCCTTTTTTCGCCAAGCGGAGAAGAATTGGCTAAATAAAGTTTTTCCAATACCTCTAAAATGTAATTTTGCAACCGCACTACCAACGTAAAGCGGTACTGTTTCGGGCTTTTTTCGGTAACGGTAATGATATATTTTGCCAAATCCTTTGCCGATGTTACTACAAATAAGTCACTTTTTTTTCTAACCGTAATGTTCATTTTTTTCTCCAAAAATTTTCCCCTTTCGGGGAAGCCTGCCCCTGCTCCCTTCGGTTCCTCTTTCTCCGCCCTCCCATAGGGGCGTAAATACGCTACCCTATGGGGAGGAATGATTTTTTTAGATTAGTGGAGATTGTGGTTATCTATGATAACCGAATCACCAAAGCGGGCGCGACACCGCCGCTCGTATTGCGGACAATGCTGCCGTCATCGGAATAGCCATCGTAGTCGACGCCCCACGCATGGTGACTAAGGTAACAGTACGGCGAGCGGAGCCACCAGGCGCCCTTGCCGTCATAGGTTCCGCCGGAATACGTATATACCCCTTGGCACCGGGCGTAGTCGCTCGTGGTCTTTCGTCTTGCCGTATCAAAGGTACTATAACTTGCAAAGCCCCAATCACTCTTGGTTACCTCGTATTCACTGAGTAACCATACCTTATCGTTTGTGTTGCTACATGCGTAACTTGTTGCCATGGTTAGGTTGTTTTCGGTATCCGTGGTACTGTTCGCACTGTTATCTACCGTTACCGTTTGGATTAACGCTTGTTGCAAAGAAGTAAACGCCGTATTGTAGAAGGTATCGTTCAGCCACTTTCTTATATTGGATAAGGCGTAGTTATTGGTATAGCCCGTTCCGCCGTTGTGACTGAATGAATCGTTTCTATCTTCCGAATAATACTCTTGACTGTCCAAAATCAGTTCGGCAAGAATGGTTGCATAACCGTCCTTTTCTTCCAAGATGCGCCACTTGATCGGTTCGTATTGGAACCAATAGATTGTACTTG
>DCGI01000104.1:36606-37387 GCA_002315475.1 Christensenella sp. UBA1782
TTGTGTAATAGCCGTTATCGTCTTGTCCACTATTGTCAGTACTACTGCTATAAGATGTATCATACGGTCTATAACTCGTGAAGTACACCCCTCTGTACTTGTTGCCGTTGTATACTTGGTCAATGTACCACATAAAGTCGGTAGCGTTCTCTCCTTCAATGTAATACTTATAGGACGTCCACTTGCCGTTATGACCATGACTCGGTTTTGCCCCGCCTAAGGCGTTTAATTGCGTTATAATACCGGCATCGGTCACTTTGCTCTGCGGATAGATACCGAAATAGATGTACTTTCCGTCCCTTTTATATGTAGGAATCGGTTGTAACGGTTTCATTTTTGTTTCCGGGATGGCTTGTATCTTCGTTTCCACCTTGTTACAGTTTTGACAGACACGCATCAGCGTTCTGCCGTCGGCAGACGGCTTCCACGCCGAAAAGCTATGTCCGAGGGCGGGTATGGTTTTGCTTTGCTTTTCACCGCACGTCGAACAAACGTAGTTCTCCGTGCCGTCTTGTTCACACGTTGCTTTTTGTCCCCCTTGCAGACGGAAACCGTGAGCAGTTTTTTCTGTAGGCGTATCCTGATAGGACAGTCCGCAAGCACATTGGTGCAGGGTATATCCTTCGGCATTGCATCGCGGCGCAACGATTCTTTCTATAGTATACTTATGGATATGCCCTTCCGTCAAAGGGACGGCTTCGATTCTTTCGTCTGCCGTTGACGAAGCTTCCTCCTTTTGACCGAACAACCGTCCGTAGAATCCTCGTTTTTTTTCTTGCGT
>DCGI01000090.1:0-22592 GCA_002315475.1 Christensenella sp. UBA1782
GGGCGGGCTTGAAGGGGTACGGGGGAACGAAGAACGCCGTTCCCCCGTAAGAGTGCGGCGAAAAAATCGTCCCGAAGGAAATCTTGCCCGTCTTTGCCTTCGAGGCACCGGAAGATGCCGGCTTCGAAGAGTACGGACGGCTCAACGCAGGGATAGGTATACGTATCGGCAAGGGCGTTGACGTCGTTCGACAGGTCGGGCGATAGCTTTTCAAAAAATGCCGTTTCGTCCGAGTTTTTTTGTTTTTGATAGAGACGGTTCAGGTCGTTGCGACAGGCGACGCGCAAAGAAACGGCATCTTGCAAGGGGATGCAATATTCCTTTTGCAAGACGGTTTTTTCACCGTCCGTCAACGTTACCGCAAGGCGGGGCGTGGGCTTGCAAGCACCGAACAGGAACAAAGCAAATACGGAAATACATAAAAAAACAGCCTTTTTCATAGCAATAGTATGTGTCGGACGGATAGATTCATGCTTATTTATTCTTAAATTGACATGCGGTTGTTGACAATGGAAGAAGAATGTATTATTATTAAATAATAAATAAATTAGATATGTGAGGTAAACCGTATGATGGCAGCAATGATCACCCCGAAAGAAGGTTTTTTGAGCGGAGAACTCGAAATTACCGACAGCTTTTCGTTACCCTATTGGAGCATAATCGCCATAGCGGCGGCACTGGTAGCCGTTATCGTCGTTCTCGCCGTAGTTTTGACGAAGAAAAAGAAAGCAAAAGCCGTAAAAACCGAACGGGCAGACGAAGTGGTTTCTGCGGTAGCGGAAGAATCGACGGCGGAAGTGACCGTCGGAGAACCCGTTTTCGTCGCAACGGAATCCGTCGCTCCCGTCGAAGCGTCGGCGGTGCGGGAGCAAGTAGCCGTTCGCAAGGTGCAAGGCAGTATGGAAATACGAAATTGTAATCTCGGCGGATTCGTTTATCAGTTGCGCGCCAACAACGGACAATTGCTTTACGAGAGCCGTTCGTACAAGACGACAGATGCCTGCAAAGAGGGTATTCAGAATTTCGTCGAGGCGGTGAAAGCCGGTATGTTTGCGGTACGAGCCGACAAATTCCAACGGTATAAATTCATTTTGAAGAGTCCCACCAGTAGCAATATCGCTTACGTCGGAGAAAGTTTCTCGACCGAAGCGGCTTGCCAAAGCAACATTCAAAGCGTGCAACGTTTTGTCGACGCTCCCGTTGAGGACTGCACCGATCCGAAATTTACCGTACATTTCACAGTGTACGAAATTCCCGCCAAAGTCAAGTCGGCGGTGGAAAGTCAAGCGGGTCCCGTAGGCAGATGGGAAATCGTCAAAGCCGACGAAAAAAAGAAAAATTCTCCCTTTGTTTTCTTGCTGTACGCCAGCAACGGACAACTTCTTTTCGAGAGTCGCGATTATAAAACGTCGGTAAGCTGCAAGAACGGTATCGAAACCTTCCGTAAGACGGTTGCCGAAGGGCAGTTTATCATCGACAGCGATAAATCGGGGCATTATAAGTTTATTTTGCGAAACGTGTTCACTTCTTCGTTAATGGAGTACGTAGGACAGTTTTATAGTACACAAAAGGCGTGTGCGGAAGGAATCGACAGCATTTACCGATTTGCTTTACTTTCCCCTATCGACACATTATAACACGCTTTATCGGAGGTTACATTGAAGAAAAATCGGATTTTGTTGACGACGCTACTGTTGGTAGTGTGTCTTTTGACGGTATTCACGTCTTGTGATTTCTTGAAGAAGTCGGAAGAACCGGTATACAGCACCTATTTCCTCTATGAGGACGGGGAGAAAACTTCGGAGTGGATTATGCTCTCCGATTCGGCTTGGATTTATTCGGACGGGACGTCGGGTACTTTGCTGAAAGACGGTGAAGCCATCGTCTTGCAGAAGGACGGCGAAACGCTTGCAAGCGGCCTTTGGACGGACGGTACCGTTTCCCTCACCAAAGACGGCGAAACGAAAGTGTACGGCTTATCCGCGAACAAGGAAGAAAAAGACACCGTTAACATCGAAACGGTCTTTGCGTACGCGCAGGAGAGCGGCTATACCGGCACGCTGGAAGAACTTGTCGCCGCTTTTCAAGGGGACGGTGCCTATCAAGTCGCCGTCAAGAACGGATACGAGGGGACGGAAACCGAATGGTTGCAAACCTTGGTCGGTGCCGACGGCAAAACGCCTTCCATCGGGCAAAACGGGAACTGGTTTATCGGTTCTACCGATACCGGTGTTTCGGCGAACGGCAACAAGGGCGATACCGGTGTAGGAATCGTCGATATTCAAAAAACGGGCAAGGACGGGAACAAAGATATTTATACCATCACGATGTCGGACGGCAATACGAGCACGTTCACCGTTACCAACGGTGTGGACGGGACGGCGGCCGAAAAGGGCGTAGGCGTATCGGATATTTCCAAAACCGGTTCGAGCGACAACGTCGATACTTATTTGATTACCATGACGGACGGAACGACGTATACCTACTCGGTTACCAACGGTGTGGACGGAAAGGACGCCGTATCCATTAAAAAGGTGGAAAAAACCGGTACGGTCGGCAACGTGGATACCTATACCATTTTAATGACCGACGGTTCGACGTTCAGCTTTACCGTAACCAACGGGAAAAGCGGTAAGGACGGTAAAGACGGCAAAGACGCCACGTACGATTTGACGGTGGCGGAACTCTTTGAGCAGGCGCAACTTGCCGGATACGAAGGGGACTATTTGAGTTTCCTTGCCGAATATCTTCCGACGCAGGATACCGCCTACGTTACGCGTTCGGCTTTTTCGACGGTCAGTATTCTCTGTCCTTATCAATACGTTTCCTGGGGTACGGTATCGACGGTGGCTTCGTCGGGAACGGGCGTATTCTATTCGGTGGATACCGAAACGGGAGACGCCTATATCATCACAAACTATCACGTCGTATATTGTGCCGAACAGTATAACGAATCCACTCGGAAGAACGAAGGAGGCATCAGCAAGAAGATTTACGTCTATCTCTACGGTAGCGAAGTCATCGGTAACGAATACGCCACGAGTATGGATTATGAAGGCATGTACACCGAAGCGGAATATATCGGCGGTAGCATGAACCACGATATTGCTTTGTTGAAGGTGACCGGAAGCAAGTGGATCAAGGGCAGTCAAGCGAGAAGCATTACTTTCTCGGACAGTGAAGACGCTTATGCCGGTGAAACGGTGTGGGCGGTAGGTAACTCCGGCGGCGAAGGTATCGCCATCACCAAAGGGGTACTCAGTATGACGTCCGAAAGTCTGACGTTGACGGGTGCCGACAACAAAACTTCCATTACGTTACGCGTGCTTCGTTATGATGCTTCGGTCAACCCCGGTAACAGCGGCGGCGCGTTGCTCAACAATACGGGGGAATTGGTCGGTATCGTCAACGCCAAAATGACCGATACCGAATACGATAACGTCGGTTATGCCATCCCCGCCAACGTTGTCAAAAACGTCGTAGAAAACATTTTGTATTACTATCAAGAGAGTGGTTATACCGCTCCGGTAAAGGTACAAAAGATGCGTTTCGGGGTTTCCTATACCGGTAGTCGTGCCTATGCGACCTACGATGAATCGACGGGAAGAACCGTTCTTACCGATAACTTACGCATCGCATCGGTCGACAAATCCTCTATCTTGTACGGAGAAATCGAAGTAGGCGACATATTCTTATCGGTTACGCTGAAGCGAGGAACCGAAGAAACCGTTTATCAATTAACCAGAGCCCATATTTTACAGGATTTGTGCTTGAATATTCGGGCGGGAGACGTGATTACCATCACCTTCGAGAGAGGGGAAAGTACCCTTTCGACCGAAGTAACCATAACGGATGACAATTTGGTCATTACGGAATAACATGCATTGTTTTTTCCGATTTGAATGTGCGGGTGAAAATTTAATTTTTCACGCCGAATATTGTTTGGAACGTGCCGTCCATTTTTTGGACGGCACCGTTGCGTTGCGAGAATTGTTGACGGCGAGCGAAACCAAAGAGGAAAAAGAGCTTTTGCTGTTTCTCAATCGGTTTGCCGCCAACAACGAATTTTTTACGTTTTTGCAAGAAAAAAATATACAGTTTATCAAGACGAAAGAAGGGTACGAAGATACCTCTTCCGACGTGTAAAGGAGACAGTCAATGACAGCAAACAAAATGTACGAAGTCTGGTGTGCCAAAGCGACGCCGGACGAACAAAAAGAATTAGCTTTATGGGCGGGCAAAGAAGAAGAGATCCAAGAACGCTTTTCGGCACCGCTCGCCTTCGGTACCGCAGGCATGCGCGGCATCGTGGGATTGGGAACCTACCGCATGAATTTGTATACGGTGGCGAGAGCGACGAAAGGTTTGGCGGAATTTGTGAAATCCCTCGGTGCAAAAGCCTGTGCAAGGGGCGTCGTTATCAGCTACGATACCCGTAGATTCAGTTTGGAATTTGCCCGAAAAGCGGCGGTCGTGCTTTCGGCAAACGGCGTCAAAAGTTTTCTGTTTGAGAACGTACGTCCCGTTCCCATGTGTTCGTTTGCGGTGCGACATTTACACGCCGTAGCCGGCGTCATGATTACCGCAAGCCATAATCCCAAAGAGTATAACGGCTATAAGGTGTACGGCGAGGACGGAGCGCAGATGAGCCCCGAAGATACCGCCGTCGTCGTCCGATATATCGACCGCATCACCGACTATTTCTCGGTGGAAGAAAGCAAGGTCTTTTTCCCCGAAATTAAAGGCATGGACGGCGTCAAAATCGACGAAAATATCACCGTAATCGGGAAGACGGTAGACGAAGCTTATTATAAGGCAATCGAAGGACTGAGCCTTTCTCCCGAAGCCGTAGGGCGGTTCGGTAAAGAACTCAAAGTGGTCTACACGCCCATCCACGGATCGGGCTACGTTCCCGTTACGACCATTCTGCAGAGAAAAGGTCTGCACGTCACCTGCGTGGAAGAACAAACGGCGCCCGATACCGAGTTTTCCACCGTACCCGTCCCCAATCCCGAAAACCCCGCCGCTTTGCAGATGGGTATCGAATTGGGAAATCAAATCGGTGCCGACGTCGTGATAGGTACCGATCCCGATTGCGATCGCATGGGACTTGCCGTAAGAGATAATACGGGTTCCTTTATTCTGCTAAACGGGAACCAAATCGGCGTGTTGCTGTTGGATTATATTATCGGACGTCTGAAAAAATCGGGCAAAATGCCGAAGAATCCTGCCGTCGTCAAGACCATCGTAACGACTTCTCTTGCCGACAGAATCTGCGTGAAGAACGGCGTAACCGTTTTCAACGTTTTGACGGGTTTTAAGTTTATCGGCGAGAAGATAAAAGAATGGGAGCAGTCGGGTGCGTACGAATATATTTTCGGTTTTGAAGAAAGCTACGGTTCTTTGCGGGGCACCCATGCCAGAGATAAGGATGCCGTCGTGGCATCTATGTTGACGGCGGAAATGGTCTGCTATTACGTTTCGCAAGGCAAGGGTTTGTATACCCGTCTGCAAGAGATTTTTGCCGAATACGGCTATTATAAAGAAGCGGTGACTTCCGTCGCTTACAAAGGGGTGGGGGCGATGGCGGAAATGGCTCGCGTCATGCGTGCCGTTCGCTCGAAGAACATTACCGAAATTGCCGGTGAAAAGGTGATTTGCGTCAACGATTATTTGACGGGAGAAGCCGGGTACGCTTGCGGGGAAAAGAAGGCAATTACTCTGCCGAAGTCGGATGCCGTCAAGTATTGCTTGACGGAGGAACAGTTTGTCTGCGTCCGTCCGTCGGGAACCGAACCGAAATTAAAGGTCTACGTATTGTGCTTCGCCGACGACGAAAAGAAGGCGGGCGAAAAAGCGAACGCTCTGTTGGAAGGCATAAAAAAGGAACTGTAAATGAAAGGCAAAGGAAACAAGAAAATCAATAAAATTTTGATAGGGCAAGCAATCTGTATCGGGGCGCTTGCCCTTATCGTAACGGCTCTGTACTTTATCATGCAGGATGCGTGGATTGCGGAGAATATTTTTGCGAGGCGTTTATCCCGTTGGTACGGTGCCGTTGCGGGACGGTTTGCTTCGTTGTTCCCCTTTTCGTTGTTTGACGTATTTGTTACGGTGGGCATAGCGGCGCTTATTATCTGCCTTGTGCTATTCGTCGTCTATTTGGTCAAGAAGAAGGGAAAGAAGGCTCTTGCCATGACGGAACGGCTCCTAATCGCCGCTTTGGTCGTGCTGATTACCTATCAATGTACGGCAAGCGGGAACTATTACCGAGATCCGTTGCCGTTGGAAAAATACGAAGGGGAGCAGCTTGCCGACGAAGAACTCGCCGATTACGTTTCGGTGCTGCTTGCGGACTTTGCGGCGGTCGGTGAAACGTTGGAAAAGAACGAAGACGGGAGTACCGTTTGTCCGTACGACTTCGAAACGATTAACGATTTGCTCCATGCGGAATACGCTCAATTGGGAGAGTATTATAACGACTTCGTCCCCGACGCCAAAGAAGGTTGGTATAGCTTTTTCTTGTCCTACGAGCATATTACGGGGATTACTTTTTTACCGACGGGGGACGCCGTCGTCAACAAAGAAACGCCCGATACCTATAAGGTCGTTACCACCGCTCACGAACTTGCGCACGCCGCCGGCGTCATGCGGGAGTCGGAAGCCAATTTGACGGCGTACTACTTGCTTTTGACGAGCGAAACACCCTATTTGCGCTATTGCGGTTATATCTACTGCATCAACTATTTGACGGGTATCCTTTATCGTCAAAATGCAGATTTGTATAATGACGTTATGCAAAACTATCCTGCCTGTGCAAGGGTGGATAGGCAACTGGATATTGATTTTTGGGCATCCAAAGACAGTATTTTCGAGGAAATCGGAGAATTTATGAACGACGTCTATCTCAAGTTTTCGGGTGCCGATAACGGGACGGGGAGTTATTCCGATCCCAGCTCCGTTTCCTACGAGAAAGGGGAAGGGGAAAAGGTGATAGTCAAAGTTTCGTATTCGACAACCGCTCGGGTGCTGTTACAAATCGCCATGAATCGATAATCTTTATTAGGAACGTATCTCGTAAAAAAAGACTGCCGGACGCAGTCTTTTTTTATTATACCCGTATGGATGATAAAAAATAATCCGACGTCAAGAAACGTCGGATTATGGGAAAACGGAGAAACGGTTTTATTCGTCCTTTTTATCGTCGGGATTCTCGGGGACGTCCTTTATTTCTTCGGTAGGTTCCTCTTTGGGTTCGGTGACGATGATGGTAGAAGCGGGATCGAATACGGGAGGAATGATCGGAGGCGTTTCGGGTTCGGCACGACGATTTTCTTCCTTTCTGCGTTCCTCTTTGTTGCGGATGAACTCGTTGATTTCTTCGAAGGATTTGCCTTCCAACAACATATCGACTTCGTCGGTGTAGATGGTTTCATGCTCGTAAAGGAGTCGTACCATGTTATCGATGACTTCCCGTTTTTCGGTCAGGCATTGATAAGCGCGACGGTAGTTACTTTCGATAATCTTTTGGATTTCGCTGTCAATGACGGCGGCACTGTCGTCGCTGTAACTGACTTGGGTTTGATAATCTCTGCCGATGAAGACCTCTTGGTCGCCACCGAAAAACATATTCGGGAATTTGTCGCTCATACCCCATTCACAGACCATTTTGCGAGCAAGTTCGGAGGCACGCTTGATATCGTTACTGGCACCCGTAGAAACGTCCTTGATGACGATGGCTTCCGCCGCTCTCCCGCCGAGCATCATGGCGATGGTATCGTTCAACTTGTTATAAGTCATGTGATTGTTATCGTTCTTCGGTATGCTTAACGTGTAGCCTGCCGCCATGCCTCTGGGGATGATGCTGACTTCTTGCACTTGGTCGCAATAGCGGAGACACTTTGCCACGATGGCGTGTCCCGACTCATGGTAAGCGGTGATTCTCTTATCCGATTCGGTAATCAAGCGGGATTTTTTTTGCGGCCCCGCCATTACTTTGTTGATACCTTCGGTAATGTCCTGCATGGCGATCACTTTGCGATTATCACGGGCAGCCAAAATAGCCGCTTCGTTCAAAACGTTTGCTATGTCGGCACCCGAAAAACCGCTGGTCAAACGGGCGAGGTTACGGAAGTCGATTTCCGAAGAAAGGGGTTTGTTGCGGGCGTGTACCTTAAAGATGGCTTCCCGTCCCTTGACGTCGGGAATGTTCACGTAGATTTGACGGTCAAAACGACCGGGACGGAGCAAAGCGGGATCCAAAATATCGGCGCGGTTGGTTGCCGCCATGACGATGATACCGTCGTTGCTTTCAAAACCGTCCATTTGTACCAATAATTGGTTCAAGGTCTGTTCTCTTTCGTCGTTTCCGCCGCCGAGACCGGCACCGCGTTGACGACCGACGGCATCGATTTCATCAATAAAGATGATGCAGGGCATATTCTTTTTGGCTTGCGAAAACAAGTCCCGCACACGACTGGCACCCACGCCGACGAACATTTCTACAAAGTCACTGCCCGAAATGGAGAAGAACGGCACGTTGGCTTCGCCCGCAACCGCTTTGGCAAATAAGGTTTTACCGGTTCCGGGAGGGCCGACTAAAAGCACGCCGCGCGGAATTTTGGCACCCATTTGGACGTATTTTTTCGGATTCTTTAAGAAGTCTACGATTTCCCGTAATTCCGTTTTTTCTTCTTCGGCACCCGCTACGTCGTTAAAGCGTACTTTGACGTTGGTGACGATACGCGTTTTGGTTTTGCCGAAATCCAACGCACCGCCGGCACCGCCGCCCTTTCGCATGGCGATGATGAGATAAATGCCCAATCCCAACATTAAAACGAAGGTTAGGACGGAGGCAATCGTCGTCCAAGAAATCCCCGCACTCGGATCGTTTAAGGTGATAGACGGTTCTACTACGTTCGGATCGGTCGTGCGTAGAGTTTCGTAATAAGCACGCACTTCATCGGGAAAGGTTCGGGATACGACGAAAACGTAATACTGTGTTTTATCGTTTAACGTAACGATAACTTTATAATTGTCGGTGTATTCCACACTGACGACTTTTTCGGCTCGTATGTCTTCCCACAAGGTCGTGTAGGACTTCGTTTCCGTTCTGTCTTTCAAGAAATAAGCGAGAAGAACGATGGCGGCGATGATGACGATAAAAATGCCGATGACGTAAAAAATCTTTTTGCTCTTTTTTTCCACTTGAGTTTAACCCTCTGCTATAAATATATTTATATTGTAGTATACCAAAATTATCCTAAGAATGCAAGGGAAAGTTAGGGATACTCTTTAATCGTAGGGGATTAGCCTAAACTTAACCTTAAACGGGCACAAATTAAAAAAATTTTTTCAGCAATTTTTACGGCAAGGTCTTCTACGAAGCGTTTATCGGTATGACTGAGGGTTTGAAAGTTGTCGTTACCGCCTTCGGCGACAATCCCGAGAAAGGCAATATCGCCCACCGTTCCCAATTCCTTTTTCAGTGCGGTTCCCGCGTGTAAACCGCTTAGGGAGTATTTGATTTTGCCGACGTCTTCTTTACTGCCCATACAGGCGTCTACGGCAATCAAAAGGCAGGACGGGTGAAAGGTCTTGATGTGTTCGGTATACTTTTGATAGTTTACGCCGGTGACGGGAGAATCGCTGGTGCCGTAAACGTAGGCGGGGGTGTTGTAAAACTTTTTCAACAGGTCGCCCACTTTGGGGCCTAAGCTGTCTCCGGAAACGCGTGGCGTACCGATACAAAGGATGACGGGATAAGAAGGCTTTTTCATGTCCCCTATTTTTCCCGTTTTCAAAAAAATTATTCCGTAAGGCATTTTTTCGGCGCTTGCCGTCCGCACAGGGGCTTTTTGGTTCAAAAAAAAGAACGCAAAAACCGAATTTTTGCGTTCTTTGATGTAACGTGGAGAAGAAAAAACCTATTGCGGATCGACGATGTCGTCTACGCTCGGCGTAACGGTGGCTACGGGTTCTTCGAGAAGGGGCGTCGAAGCCGAAGGAATCTCCTCGGCCGGTTCTTCCGAAACGTCTTTCGGCTTCCGTTTGAAAAGAGAAGAAGCCTTTTTGGCAAGAGCGGATACGGCGTTTTCTCCCGATGATTTTTCCTTCGGCGTCACGTCGACGGCGGATTTTTGGAAAACGGCGGCGGAAGACCGTTCTTCGGACGGCTTGGAACGGAACGCGCCAAAGGTGTGGGTGATTGCCTGACGGAACGATTTGAAGGCTTGTACGGCATCGGTTACGCCGTTGACCGCTTGTACGGGCGTGCTTTGCTTAAAATTCGCCAAATCCTTTTCGGCGCCGTCTTTGAGCAGTTTGATGCACATTTGTATATAAACGGAAAGCAATTCCAAAACGATTTGTAAAACCGAAACGAGGGGCAAAAGAATCACGAGGATTAAGTTGACGGTCGTCAAGGAATCGGCAGCCGATAAAAACGCCGATACGGTTAAACCCGTTCCGATAGCCGACAAGAGAATCCGTAACCAGTTATAAATATGTTCGATGGTGGCGTGGACGTTCTTGTGGCTGAACGAATAAGCTAAGTAAAAAACGTAGTAGCAGGAATACAGTACGGCACAAGCCAGTAGAATGATATTCAAAACCATATAACCGCTGTTCGAGATAAGTCTGTAAATCAAATACGCGGCATAAATCAGCAGTGTTAAAAGCTTGCGTGCGGTGTCAAATCCTTTTAGTTGTCCGGTAATAATATCGACCGCTTTTTTTGTGTTGTCTATCATAACGTTCTCCTATGTCCTTAAAAAGTATAATAACAGTATAGCATAACCGCTCTCAATAGTAAATACCGAATTCGATTTTTTACGGGAACTATTGACAAGGTAAATTGAAACACGTTTTTTATATAAATGGTGAAAAGTCTTGACTTCTGCCCCCAATATCGGTGGAAAAATAGACGGGAGGGCTTTCTAACGGATGCGAGGGACTGAAAACGGTCGTCATTCTGCAAACAATTTTTGAAAAACTATCTCCGAAATTGTCGGAACGAAAGCTGATTTTTTTGCCGGACAGAGGAGAAAACCCGTTGTTGCGGCGGTAAAAGTTTTGGCAAGAAGGGTGCAGGGGAGGAGAACCTTTTTCAAAAAGGGTTCCTCTCCGCATACATAGAAAATAAAAAAATAAAGAAAATACGAAAAAAAGTTTGCGTTCCTTGAAAATACCTTTTATAATAGTATAAAATATATAAAATACGGAGTAACAAATGGAAACAAAAAGAAACGTCATGGACATTTTGCGGGAGCGTGGTTTTATCAAACAGACGGTTTACGAAGACGAGCTGTACGAACTGCTGGGCAAGGAGTCCGTTCCTTTTTATATCGGGTTCGATCCGACGGCGGACAGTTTGCACGTCGGGCATTTTTTGGCGTTGATGGCGATGAGCCACATGCAGAAAGCGGGACATAAGCCGATAGTCTTGATAGGCGGCGGTACCGCCATGATCGGAGATCCTTCGGGTAGAACCGATATGCGTTCTATGATGACGAAGGAAACCATCGCCCATAATTGCGAGTGTTTTAAGACGCAGATGAGCAGATTCTTCAGCTTTGAAGGGGAGAACGCCGCCGTCATGGTCAATAATGCCGATTGGTTGTTGCACTTAAATTATGTCGACTTTCTGCGGGACGTCGGTGCGCATTTCTCCGTCAACAGAATGTTGAGTGCCGAGTGCTTTAAGCAACGGTTGGAGCGGGGCTTGAGCTTTTTGGAGTTCAACTATATGTTGATGCAAAGTTACGACTTTTTGGTGCTTTGCCAAAAATACGGTTGTTTGTTGGAGTGCGGCGGGGACGACCAGTGGTCGAACATTCTTGCCGGAGCCAATTTGATTCGCGTCAAAGAAAAAAAGAGTGCGTTTGCCATGACGTTCGAGCTGTTGACTACCAGTGAAGGCAAGAAAATGGGCAAAACGCAAAAAGGTGCGGTATGGCTGGATCCCACCAAGACCACCCCGTACGAGTTTTTCCAATATTTCCGAAACGTGGACGATGCCGACGTCAATAAGTGTATGCGGTTCTTAACCTTTATGGAAATGGACGAAATCAACGAGCTGACCAAGTATCAAGACGAAAGAATGAACGCCGCCAAAGAACGGCTTGCGTACGAGGTGACGAAAATCGTTCACGGCGAGGAAGAAGCGAAAAAGGCTCTTGCGCAGGCAAAGGGTGCTTTCGGCGGAAACGGTGCAGAAATGCCCGAAGCCCGTATCGATCTTGTCGCCAATAAGAATATCGTTGATTTACTTTGTGCCATCGGTCTTGCCAAGAGCAAGGGCGAAGCCAAGCGTTTGATCGACGGGGGCGGCGTCAAAGTGGACGACGAAGTCGCCGATTCTTACGGATACGAATTGACGGACAGCAGAATCGCCAACGGATTCATTCTGCATAAAGGTAAAAAAATTCACCTACGCGTGAAACCTTTATGAAAGAATTCCTTACGATAGAAGGGGAAGGGAAGGCTACGGTAGAAATCAAACATTCCGTATTCATCGCCGACGTAAAAGGAATATCGAGCTTTGAAGAAGGTATGCGCTTCGTCAAAGAAAGGGCGTCGGCGTACAGCGACGCCACCCATAACTGTTACGCCCTCGTTTGTTCGGACGGCTCGCAAAAATTCAGCGACAACGGAGAACCGCAGGGGACGGCGGGGACGCCCATTTTGGAAGTCATCAAAAAGCAGGGCTTGACCGACGTCGTTTGTGTGGTAACGAGATACTTCGGCGGCATTAAGTTGGGGGCGGGCGGATTGGTGACGGCGTATGCGCAAAGCGCAAGCGAAGCCATTGCCGACGCCACCGTTATAAAAAAGAAGGAAAGCGTGGTTAGGTCGTGTACGCTCGGGTATCATGAATACACCGCACTCCTTCGCCTTGCCGATACGTTCGGGGCGGTTTGTTGCCCGCCCGTCTACGAGGAGCAGGTAACGATAGAATTCTACTATCCCGAAGAACGGGACGGAGAATGGTTGGAAAAGGAAAAAGAACTTTTCTTAGGAAACGTAAAAACGAAAGTCCGAGAACGGATTTTCAAAAAATATACAAGTAAATAAGTTACTTTTTGGAGGCAGTTTATGAAAATTACGCAAACACAGAACAAGAAAGTCAAACCCGACTTCTCCAAGCTGGGCTTCGGCAAGTACTTTACCGATCACATGATGATGATGACTTATTCGAACGGCGCATGGAACGAACCGGAGATCAAACCCTATTCTCCCGTACCGATGGATCCTTGCACCAACGTTTTACACTACGGGCAAGGCATTTTCGAAGGCATGAAGGCGTATAAAACGCCCGAAGGCAAAATCACCATGTTCCGCGCGTATGACAACTTAAAACGTATGAACAAATCGGCGGCACGTCTTTGCATGCCCGAAATCGACATCGATTTGGTTATGGATTGTTTGAAAAAGCTATTGACCATCGACGAAGACTGGATTCCTACCGCACCGGGTACCGCTTTGTACATTCGTCCGTTTATGATCGCCAACGACGCCGCTCTCGGCGTCCATGCCGCCCATAACTATATTTTCTTCATCATTCTTTCCCCCGTCGGCAGCTACTACGCGCACGGTTTGCAACCGACCAAGATTTTGATTGAAGAAGAATACGTCCGTGCTCCTTTGGGCGGAACGGGAGAATGTAAGTGTATGGGCAACTATGCCGCCAGCTTGTTTGCCGGTGAAATGGCAGCCAAGAAAGGCTATGACCAAGTATTATGGTTGGACGGCAAAGAACATAAGTACGTCGAAGAAGTCGGTGCCATGAATATCTTTTTCGTGATTGACGGCGTCGTCGTTACGCCCGCTTTGGTGGGTTCCATTCTGCATGGCGTAACCAGAAGAAGCGTCATAGAAGTGTTACAAAAAGACGGTTATAAAGTGGAAGAAAGAAGAATTTCTACCGACGAAATCGTGCAAGCCCATAAGGAAGGCAGACTGAACGAAGTCTTCGGTTCGGGTACCGCCGCCGTTATTTCTCCGGTAGGCGTACTGAATTTCCGAGGGGAAGACCTCGTCATCAACAATAACGAGATGGGAGCTGTCTCCAAGCACGCTTACGAAAGAATCACTTCCATTCAAAACGGAACGGCTCCCGATGAATTCGGCTGGGTGATTAAAGTCAACTGACAGAAAAGGATGAAAAACTTTTTACTCGTTCCTAATTTTCAACGTAACTCGTTGCCGTCGGTTTTGACGGCGACGGGTTTTCTGCGGAAAAACGGTTGCGAGGTTTTTTGCCGTGAGGAAGACGCCGAAAAAATCGACGTCCCCGTTTGTCGGGATTTACACACGATTGATTGTTTTCTGATTTTCGGCGGTGACGGTACCATGCTGCAAAGCGTGAAAAAGTATATATCGTACCAAAAACCCTTTGCGGGTATCAATACGGGGACACTCGGATTTTTGTCCGACGTCGAACCGCAAAATACCGAACGAGCCTTACGAGATTTGTTGGACGGACGGTATCAAGAAGAAAAAAGAAGCACCCTTTCGGTGACCGTCGGAGAGAAAAAGTATACCGCCGTCAACGAAATCGGTTTGCAAAGGGTGGGCGGCAGAGTGCTGACGGCGGAAATCATCGTTGACGAAAAGTGGCACGAAACCGTACGGGCGGACGGCGTCCTCGTGGCGAGTTCCACAGGCTCCACCGCTTACAACCTATCGGCGGGAGGCCCCATTTTGTCGCCGACTTCCCGAAGCTACGTCGTGACACCCGTCTGCGCACACTCGTTGACCGTTCGCCCCGTCGTTTTGGGGGAAAACGAAACGGTTTGTCTGCAAGTGTTGGGACAGGCGCAGGCGATGTTGTATCTCGACGGCGACAATATTTCTCTGTGCGAACAGGCGGTAAAGGTGACCGGTTCCGAAAATACCTTTACCCTACTGCGTTTGCACGACGGAAATTTCTTTTCCGTTCTCCGTAACAAACTTTCTCAATGACGAACAAAAAGACGTTAAAACGCTACCGAATGGACAACTCCGCCATCATTTATCCGATGGTAACCACACCGCATGCCCAAAGTAATTACTGTTTGGGGGTGGAATTTTACGAGGAAATCGACGAAAACTTGCTTTTGCAAGCAATAAACTCGGCTTTGGAAAGATTCCCTTTTTTCAAAGTGAGAATACGTTACGGCTATGCCCGACCGTATTTCGAAGAAAATCCCTTGCCCTATAAAATTTCCCAAAAGCCGAAACATATCCTTTCTTTACTCGATTATCGTGCCAATAACGGGTACGTTTTTTATACGTACACCGAAAAAAACGTTCTGCGCATGGTCTTTTTCCACGCCCTGTGCGACGCCAACGGCGGCATGGAGTTTTTGAAAACGGTGACCTATCTGTATTTGCGTCTGTCGGGAAAAGAAATATCGGACGAAAAGATTCGGCTGGGAGAACCCGCTACCGAAAAGGAAACCGAGGACGCCTTCGATAAGTATTTTCGGAAATTTCCTTTGCTTGCCGGTGCCAAAAAAATGGCGGGCGGTTACGCCTTCGGCGTACCCGAAAAGCGGATGAAGGACGTCTATCGCTATAACCGCGTGGAGTGCCGTACCGAGGACGTTTTGCGGGTATCTCGCTCTCTGTCTTGTACGGCGACCGTTTTCGTGTGCGCTTTGCTTTCCCTTGCCGTTTACCAAAACTACGGGGAAGGAAAAGACAATATCGTTTTGTTCGTTCCCGTCAATTATCGTAAGACTTTTCCCTCCGATACCCTCTATAATTTTACGGGTTTTGCCAGGGTAATCGTGCCGAAAACCGCACGAACGGTGGAGGAACTTTGTCAAGCCATTCAAGCGGAAATGGCGAAACAAACGACGGTAGAAGAATTGCAAATTAAGATGAGTTTTTCCTCTTTGCTCTCCAAAACGGCATTACGGTTTTTCCCGTATTTTTTCAAAAAAGCAATCTCCGTCATCGGCAGAAATATCGGTAAACGTCCCACGCAGACGATGATTGTTTCCAATATCGGTTCGGTGTCTTTTCCCGAAACGGAAGACGTCAGGCGATTTTTGTTTTATCTGAATTGTAACGACAGAACACCCGAAAACGTAGGGGTGCTGTCCTATCGGGGAAAATTCGTCGTACACTTTACGAGGAAGCTTTTTACCGACAAAACGGACAAAACGTTTTTTACGCTTTTATCTTCCTATCTGCCTTGTATTTTTTCGGAAGAATAACGCATACTTAAACCCATACTTTCCATGCCGATGAAACCCTTGCTCGGCGGGGCTAACGGACTCTTTACGAACCGGCTCGCACTCTATATGCTTTTTCATCCCTACGAAGAAGTCAAAATCGGCAAATTTCGTTTTTCGTTCACACCGGGAATCATCCCTCGACGAAAGGAAAAAATCGCCAAATCCGTCGGGGACGCCGTCGGGAAAGAAGTCTTGGGAGAGAAGGAAATTTTGCAGGTTCTTTCGAGGGAACGCGTCCTGAACCCTTTGCGGTATTTATGCCGAAAAAAGTTTTCCTCTTTGCAAAATTTTTTTACCGAGGAAGAAACCGTTTCGGGTTTGACGAATATATTGATAAGCTTTTTGAGGGAACAATTCTTAGTGTAACGGGAACCCGAAAATGCGGTTTGCTCTATTCCGTCGAGCAAAAAAGTCGGAAAAAAATTTTTGAAAAAACGTTGGGTGACGCAGTGGGAGAAGAAAAGGTTCTCGCCCTGTATCGGCGTTGTTTGCCCGTTCTTACCGAAACCTTGTTTCAAGGGGAAGAAATCCGCAAAGCCGTCGAACGGATAATCAACGAAACGGACATGGCTTTCATCGAAAAACCGTGTCGAAAAATCGTGCCAAAAGAGAGGAACGCCGTCGTCGTTTTGAGGGGCGTTTCGGGCGCTTTATCGGGTGGGATTTCCCTTCTTTTTCAGACGTTAAAAAGGACGACCGACACGATACCGACAAGGAAGCCGATGAGCTGCGTCAAACGTAATTTTTCTTTGAAAAAAATGCGGGCGAGCAGGAAGGTGATTAGCAGACTTCCCGCCGAAATCATGGAGTAAATCAAACTCAGATTGAGGACGTTTCTCGATACGATGACCATGACGCAGAAGTTTGTCGCACCGTTGAGGACGCCCAGTCCCATCGCACACCACCATCCGCGTCGGAGGGACGGCAAAGTACTCTTTGTTTTTTTGTTGTTGATAAGGGTAAGTATCAGATTCAAAACGATAACGAGAGCCATGGCGTACAGCATGAACTGAAAGCGGTGCGCTCCGCCCGTTTGCCGTTGTTGCAGGGTGGAAAAGATGGTGCAAAGACCGTTTCCCGTAAAGCTCAAAAGCGAAAAAACGAGCCAAAGTATTTTTTTCTTTTTGGACTTTTTTTCGGATTTTTCGACGAGTTTTTCTTCTTTACTTTTCGGAACGAAATTGACTAAAAACAGTGCCACGACCAATAAGCCCAAACCCGCCCAAAAAGTCGGTTGAATGGTGTCGTGATAATAGAACACGCCGAAGAAGGTGGGTATCAAAAGCGAGTATGCCAAAATCAGCGACGTCAAAGAAACGCTGCCTTCTTTCAAAGCTTTGATTTCAAAAATATACCCCAGACAATAAGAACATCCGAACAGTAACCCGAACAGAAGCGTCGTCTTGTCGAACGTAAATGCAAACGTCTCGGCGAAGCCGTAGAAAAACAGAGCGACGCAGGCTATCAATAGCGTGCAGACGTAAGGATCGGCATTTTCCTGTCGTCTGTTATATAGGGACGATAAAATATGTTGCCCTGCCTGTAGAACGGGGATAATACAAAGAAGTGCGTAGTCCATGGTTTATAAAAAAGGGAAGAAAGGCTTTTTGCCGCTCGTTCCGTATTCGTTTGCCGAACGTTTTTCATCAAGTTGATTCATGACGTAACTCCGATAGTTTTATTTGAGAGGCTTTATTCTATCATAGCGGAAAATTAATTGTCAATGAAATTATTGACATTCAAAGGAAACTTTCGTATAATGAATGTATTATATAGAAAGTAATAATAAAGGTTAATTGACGATGTCGCAAAAATACGGGATAAAAACCGGTGCCGATCATTTTCCAAAAGCATGGTGCGAGGAAAGTAAAAATTCATCGTTCCTTATGCCGTCTATACAGAAAAGGGAGGGTTTCCCTCTATTGTAGGTTTATGCTGATACGTCGAAAAATCAAAAAGATACTTACTTTTTACCTCTCGGATCAATATTCCCCCGAATCGTTGGAAGACCATTTCGAACGTTCGGAAATTTTTTTTGTACAATTAGTTTTGTTTTTATGCACGCTGTTCAGCGGTAAAAATCTGAATAAAGAAAAAAAAGAGCCGAAAACTGCTCACTCGTGGACGACCGACGAACGAATCGGTTCGTATTCTTTTATTATTTCAAAACGTTTTATTTATAAACCTATCGTACATTTGTATTAACTAAGGTTTTCGCTTGTAGCGGACAAAAAAACAATGTACTTTAGGAGAAATTATGAAAAAAACAGCTTATATGCGATTGTTCTGTTGGATAGCGCGTACTTTTGTCGCACGCAAACCGCAATCGCTCTTTGAAGAAAAGCCCGAAGAAGGGGAGTGCGGCGTTTATCTTGCCAATCATTCCCGAGTGTTCGGGCCGGTAAACATGTATCTTTATTTTGACCGTCCCAAAAAGATTTGGCTCATTCATTATATTTTGGACAAAACCAAAATCGCCAATTTCCTATTCATCGACAGTTTTTCGGGAAATGCAAGGAAGTGCAAAAAATTTTGGAGATTGCTTTCTGGCGTAGCCGGTAAACTTATGCATCCGCTCGTATCGCAAGCGGACGGTATTCCCGTCTATCATGGGGAAGAATGTCAAAAGACCATGCGGGAGACCGTAGAGGCGTTGGATGCGGGGAAGAACATCGTGATTTTCCCCGAGTCGCCCCGAAAATACTCGCAATATATCAATGAGCTTTATACGGGTTTTGCCGATATCGGCAGAATCTATTATGAGCATACGGGAAAGAAACTGAAATTCTACCCCACGTACGTCAATTCCGAAATTCGCACGATTTATTACGGGAAACCGACGGAATACAATCCCGAAAACGAACCCGAAGCCGAGAAAAAGAGAATATCGGAATACGCCCGAGACGGTATCGATCGCCTTGCTTCCTCGGCACCCAACCATTCGCCCGTACCCTTTTATACGCAGGAATGGTATGATACGCAAGGACACCATATCGAGCATATGAGTGGGTATTGGAAACAGTTTTAGAAGAAATCACAGGAGAAAAATCATGAAAAAAACACTATATATGCGGTTTTTTTGCTTTTTGGCACGCACTTTCGTCGCCCGTAAGCCGCAAGCACTATACGAAGAAAAACCCGAAGAAGGAGAATGTGGCATTTATCTTGCCAATCATTCGGGATTAAACGGCCCCGCCAATATGTATTTGTACTTTGACCGTCCCAAAAAGATTTGGCTCATCCACTACGTTTTGGAAAAGGATAAAATCGAGTATTTCATTTTTCAAGACTTCTTTTCGGGAAAGGTCAGAAAGCATCAAAAAGCTTGGCGGTTACTTTCGAAAATCGTTGCCGTTTTGTTGCGACCGCTTTTGGAACAAGCGGACGGCATCCCCGTTTTTCATGGGGAGAGAAGCCGAGAAACCATGCAAAATACGGTAGAAGCGTTGGATGCGGGGAACAATATCGTTATTTTTCCCGAGTCGCCGAGAAAATTTTCGCAATACGTCAACGAGTTATACACCGGTTTTGCCGATATCGGCAGGTTGTACTACGAGCATACGGGTAAGAAATTGAAGTTTTATCCGACGTACGTCAGTACCGAACTTCGTACGATATTCTACGGAAAACCGACCGAGTACCAACCCGAAAACGAACCGACCGCCGAAAAGCAGCGGATTGCCGATTTCGTTCGGGACGGTATCGATCGTATCGCCGCCGCCGCACCCAATCATACGCCCGTTCCGTTCTGTACGAAAGAATGGTACGATGCGCACGGAGAGCATATCGAGCACATGAGCGGGTACTGGAAGCAATTCTAAGAGAGCAAACGGATAAATCTTGGATTTTTGCGTATAGGCGTGGATAAAATGTTGCAGGACATGCAGGAAACGGGAGGATACTGTGGCTAAAAAAATCTTTTTTAAGCATTTGCGGACAAGTATAAGAAGACGTCCCTTTCAACCGTTTTTGTTGACGCTCGTGATTGCCTTTGCCGTTGCTTCCTGTATTGCGATACTCAATATTCAAGACGGTATCCGCTCCGAATTGCGGTACACGAACGATTTACAAATCGGCACCTGCGACTATCGCGTCGATGCCAACGTGGTTTCCGAAAAACGCTTTTTTTTGGTAGACGAAGCTCGAGAGTCTTTGTCCGACCTTGCCGACGTATGCGGAATACTGGGTATGCCTTTGGTGACGGAAGACGACGTAGTCGTCACCGGTTGCTTTACCGAGTTTTCCGAAGTCGGGAAGATTTTTCCGTTATATTTAACGGATACCGTACGGATAACCGAAGAAGAATTGGCTTCTTCCTGTCTCCTTTCGAAAAACGCGGCGGATTCTCTGCATCTTACCGTAGGGGATACGTTGACCGTTTCCGTTCTCGGCAAGGAAAAGCGTTTAACCGTATTCGGCATAGCGCAATACGACTTTTTGGATGCCTATGGCGTACTGATGGACTGTTCGGTTTTTCTTTCGGCTTTATCGGACAATTCTTGTTACCTGTCCTTGATAGCCTATCAATTTCCCCTATCGAATTCCCTTTTCGTCAAAGCCAAAGAAAACGTCGATACGGAATTTTTGGGTACCAAACTGCAAGAACTCTATCCCGACTCGACCGTCGAGCCTCGCGCCAACATAGAAGTCTATATGTTTGCATCGAGTAAGATGTTCGTTTTGATGGTGCTGATTACCGTTTTGTTCGTCGGACTGGTTATTTATTGCTGTTGTAACATTCTTTCCGTGCAGCGGCAGGAAGAAACCTCTCTGTTACAATGCGTCGGTTCGCCGACCGTCTTTCTTGCCTTGATTTCGGCGGCGGAGATGGCTCTGTACGCCTTTGTCGGCGGCGGCATCGGGTATTTGCTTTCGTTGCCCGTCGATACGATACTCCTTCGTTCTTGCGATTTATCCCATATCACCCCGTCTTCGCACGTGGGGAATGCCGTTCTTTCCGTCGGTCTTATCTTTTGTGCTTCCGAATGCAGTCTGTGTTTACAGTTGGTTACGGCGGCTTTACAAAAAAAGAGATACCGCACGAAAAAGAAAGTCAAAAAAGAGCGGTCGTTTTTGTCGGTGATATGTATTGTATTGTTTTCTCTCTATATCGTTTGCCTCCTGATAACCGTCAACGTAAAAGACGTCGATAAATGGTATTCCGGCTTAGGTATGGTACTGTTTATTTTTCTGTTTTTATTCTTTTTCGGGAAGCAAGCCGCTCGGTTCTTTCCGACGTTCTTCCTAAAATTCACGAAAAAGCCTTCTTCCGCTTATGCGTTCAAAAATATTCGGCATATACCCACGTTGAAAAATACGATGGGCATCACCACCCTCTTTTTTACGGTGATGTTTATCATCGTTTTCTTGTTGGTCGCTTGCACGCGAGGGACGTCCTTTTTCCGAGAGTATCTCCATACGGACTATATCGTCATGGACAGTTCGGTTTCCGATGAATCTCTTGCCGAAACGGACGGTATTGCGGACGTTTATCACGTTCTCAGCGAAGACGTGCCTTACGAAGACTGGTTACTTACCCTCACCGCCGCCGATTCCGCCGACGTGTTCGGCGAACGTACCGAAATCACCGATTTGCCGTCCGACGATCACGCTTTCATCGGCAAGACCATTGCCGACCATTTTTGCTTGCAAGAAGGAGAATACTTTACCGTTCAAATCGGGGATAGGTCGCTGAACCTCTATTATGAAAAAAGTATTCCCATCAACGGACGTATCGTCATCATCGACGCCGAATACTGGGGAATCCCTTATTCCTATCGCACCGTAATCGGGCAAGAAGGCTACGACGAAAAGCAAATCTACGACAACTTGATGACCACCCTTTCGGGCAATATAGCCTACGTCATCAAGTCTGCCAACGTGATGGACGCCATTCTCGGTGCCAATCGCTATTACGTCCCTTGCGGAACGTTCGTGCTGATCGTCATTTCTATCTTCTCCGTCATCGGTATCGGGAATAATATCGCTTCCAGCTACCGCTCCCGACGAGAAGAGTTTTATAGCTATTCGATAGCCGGCATGAGTCAATCGGAATTGAAAAAAATGAAAGGCAAAGAAATCGCCTATACCTTCTTAATCGGCTTTACGATCTTCCTGATCTTTGTATCCCTTGCCGTCCTCGCCGTCTATTATACCGGTCTCGGCTTTTTACTGAATATCATGTTCTCCCTCAAATAACAAGGGTGACGCTTGGCGCACCTTGCGGGGATAGCGATTATCTCCTAAGAAAGGAGCTCCGTTCCTTGATAAGTCCGTAGTAACCTCTTTGTGACAAAGGGGGTAAGTTCATGCGGATATTGCAGTAGGATAACAACCGGCAGAAGTTTTTGGAAAGAGAGGTGCGGA
>DCGI01000090.1:22628-23468 GCA_002315475.1 Christensenella sp. UBA1782
TCTAAAAAGGGTTCCTCTCCGCAAACTGAAAAAAGTTTTCGGAAAGAGCAACGGGGAAAGAACTAAGCGAATACCTTGATTTTATTGCGAGCGACGGCGGTGTTGTCTTCGGAACGTTTTCTTAGGGCGGGGACGGGGTTTTCTTTATCCTCGAAGCGGTAGTCTTGCTTGTGCTGTCGAATGGTTCGTTCGATGACGATGTGGCTGGGGGTGGAAGTGGCGTCGCCGTTGACGGTCGCTTGGTAACGGAAGAAGGGACTCCCGTCGGGTAGGTCGGCTATATCGGTATAGTCTTCTTGATTCGCCGTTTCGGTTATCGTATTGGCGAGGACGTTTCTAATATATGACTTTTGGGGTTCTATATTCAAAAGTTCGGGAAACCGTCCGTCCGTTATGACCTCTTGCCAATCTTTTTTGGCGAACCGCTTCAAAGCGTCTTTTGCGACATGCAGGTGAGCGATTTCGGCGACGAGATGTTGTTCCCAAAGATTCTTGATATAGGGATCGGTTTCGGATTTATAACAGCTGTAATACAGATAACATTCGGTGTATTCGTGGTTGAGCCAACACTCGAGCCAACCTTCGTTTACGTCCATGAGCGAGCCGTAGCGGGTGACGTGTTCTTCTTCGATCATGGCGATTTCCGAATACAGTTCTCTGCCGAGATCGGAGGTATAAAATCCCGCTTGATTCATATAGTAATTCATCGTTTGCTGTTCGGCGGCGGTGATGATGCCCACGTGTAGTTTGGTGGTGGGTTCGCAAGCGGTAAAGTCGCAGGGGCGGCACACTTCGTCGGCGGGATACCGATGCTCGGCGACGGTAGGTCTGCCCGGTGTG
>DCGI01000086.1 GCA_002315475.1 Christensenella sp. UBA1782
ACGCCGTTAGACGGACAAGTGGAGATTTTTACCGAATTAAGCGGTAAAACCGCCGACGTCGGTTTCATGGATTACACCCTCGCTTCCTATATGCTCTCCCTCAAAACCGATACAACCAAAGATTTGATGATTATCGAAGGTCTTGACCTCGGCGAGCATGCCTCGTTTGCCGTTTCGGGCAGAAAGTGCGAAGACGGAAAATATAACCTTCTCATGGATAAAATCAATCTCGGTCTGCAAGCGGTGCAACAAAGCGGGAAATACGCCTCGCTCTGTGCCGACTACGGACTGACCGCCATGAGCCACGACCTTTCTTACGAAACCCCCGTCGGCAAAACGGCGGACACCACCGAATGGGACAGAGTCGTCGAAAACGGCTCTATTATCGTCGGTTTTAACACCGCTCCCCCGATGTCCATGACCAAACAAGAAGGTAGCGAGAACGTCGAAGACGGCGGATTTGCCAAAGAATTATGCGACGAAGTTTTTCGGTGGATTAACGAAACCGAAAAAACCGATATCGAAATCGTTTATCATTGGATAGAATTCGATAATTACACCGCGGAATTCGAGTCCAAAAAAATGGATATCTTCTGGAGTGACATGTCGTACACCGAAGAACGTGCCGAAAAACTCGATTTTTCCACAAAGTTTATCCAAAACAGAACCTGCGCCGTCATTCGTAAAGAAGATAAAGACGTTTATACCGATATAGAATCCATGAAAAACGCCCGACTCGTCGCCGAAAAGAGCGGTGTCGGTTCCGACGTAGCCCGCCAAATTTTGGGTATAGAATAATTTATGAATTTTTTACTGAACGCAAGCATTTCTTTCGGGGAGGTGAGCTTGAAACTTTTGACGGGTTTCGGCACCTCCTGCTTGTTGTTTTTTGCGTCGTTTTTTACCGCTTTGGTCTTGGGTCTTCTCCTCTGTTTGGGCAGTGTCTGCCACAATAAAGTCTTGAACGCCGTCCTAAAAGGTATCATTGCCGTCATTCGAGGCACTCCTCTGATTCTGCAAATCATCGTGGTCTATTACGTGCCCGGCATTTTCTTCGATTACCCCTTCCGTTCTCGGTTTATTGCCGTCTATATTGCCTTTGCACTGCACTTTTCGTGCTACTTCTCGGAAATCTATCGAGGGGGACTGGAAAGCGTCAGCAAAAGTCAATGGGATGCCGGTTTTGCTTTGGGCATGACCAAATCGCAAACGTTTTTCCATATCATTTTGCCCCAAGTCATCAAAATCATTCTTCCCCCGCTGGCAAACGAAACCATGAACCTCGTCAAAGACACCTCGCTCGCCTCCACCATCGGCGTAGTCGAACTCTTTTCCTACTCCAAACAACTCGTCAACAAGTTCGTCATATTGTGGCCGCTTTTCTATGCGGGTGCGTTTTATTTCGTCTTTAACTGGCTCATCGGCTTCCTTTTCAAACTCGCCGAAAAAAAATTAAAATACTACACCGTTTAACAAGTGCATGTTATTTTTTTTACATTCTTCTAAAATAATTATTATACCCTCTTGCTTGTAAAAAAAACATGTTATTATTATATTATAATTTGAGTATTCTATCGCAACACTTCAAAACAATAGATGAATCAAAAAACAGTTTTTACAAAGGAGAACTTTCAAGAATGGTAAAAAAAACACAAGAATGGGTAAAAGACATTATGTTCGCAATCATTAGACAAATGCAAAATGAACAATACAATGGGGATTTATGCACCGAAGGCTATAAATATACTATTAATGGTGCGATCGATAACTATTCACAAGTATTTTATGATGCAAAAAAAGACAGAAATATTAATTTATTTCATCAGTATAATAAATTTGCATCCGGTCTCTATAATAATATACTAATGAGTGAAGATGCATATAAAATACTGAAGGATTTTTGTTCTTTAAGTAAAGAGGATCAAAAAAAATCAGACCTAAATAAAAAACTACACGGTGAACACATGACACCACAATCCTATACTCGACACAAACTCAATGAGTTGTTGCCTGCTACAACTTTGACTAATACTATGCTGGAAGAAAAAATCGATCATGCCTTTTTGGGTGCCAAATTATGCATTATTACCAAAGAAGAGGAGAGAAAATACTTGGATGGTGCACAACTCAAATATGACGATATTACTGTATCGAACTTTTTAGACGTTTATAAAAAAAGCCGCAGCTTATCCACTGATATTGAAACAGATTTCCGACAATTAAAAGATAAAAGCATAAAAAGTTATGGATATGGGCAAATAAGACTTTATATATTAAATCAGAAGGGGGTTCAATTCGTCGATTCCGCCGGTAATGTGAAAAAACTTGACGAATGTTTTGATTATTTAGAAAACGGTAATTATGTTATATAGAACCTAAGTGAACGATTGCATTGAACTGATGTTCAACGCCAAGAGTTTGTTGGTATCTGTTGCTTAACGATAATACCTTCATAACCTTTAACAAAAAAAACGCCCAAACGGACGTTTTTTTTGTTAAAGGTTATCGAACTAACATTCCCAAGACTGATACGGGAGCAGGATTTCGGCTTTCGTTTTTTCCAAAAGGGGTGGAAGTTTGGTGATGTCCGTTTGGATAGGCGGGAAAGTGTTGTAGTGCATGGGGATGACGGTGTCGAAAGTAAAGAGGCGATTGCAGGCGTATGCCACTTGCTCGACGTCGGCGGTAAACCGTCCGCCGGCACAGAAAATGCCGATTTCGGGGCGGTAGAGTTCGTTTATGAGTTTCATATCGTAGAATATACCGGTGTCGCCGCTGAAATAAACGGTTTTTTCGCCGAAACGCACGATAAAGCTACAGGGATTACCCAAGTAAACGCCATCCAAACTGGAAGAATGATCGGCACGCAAGCAGGTAAACGAGATGTCACCGAAGGTGACCGTGCCGCCCATATTCATACCCACCGTTTTACGGATTCCTTTTTGGGCGACGAAAGAACAAACTTCCACCATGCCGATGACCGTCGTCTTTTCCCCCGCAAAGGTAAACAGAGAACCGATATGGTCGTCGTGTCCATGGCTGACCACGATAAAATCGGGATTTTTCAGCTGCGGAACTTTGGCGAGTGCTTCCGTTTCATCGGTGCAGAACGGATCAAAAACGATTCTTTTTCCGTCGTATTCTATTAAAAAACAAGCATGACAAATATAAGTAATTTTCATAGTTAAAAGTCCTTTTTGACGATTTCGCCCGAGATTTTCCATAAAAACTTTTTATATCCCATAGGCGTAACGTAACGGTTCCCCGTTATTTTTACGTTTCCCGCACTACGTACAATATAGCAATGCTTTCCTTCCAAATGGAATTCGTTATTCTGAATGGTAATATTCTTGTGAACGTAGCCTTTATCGACGACGTTATGCGGGAAAATATGAATCATCGCGGAGTCACACCGAGCAAAGGTGTTTTCTTCGATGGTTAAATCCCGAATCATGCCGCTTTCGTACCAATCCATCGCATCGTCGGCAATCTCGACGGCGTTTAATTTCGTATACTTAAAATGATTCTTACGAATGACGATTTTTCCTCTCGTCGTCAACAGAAGTCCCCTCGTGGTAATCCTCTCGAACTCGTTGTTTTCATACAACAAGTCGGGACAAGCCGAGGCATTTTCCACCACTTCTCCGACGTACGACGAAGAAATCTCACTTTCGAGCGTCAGTTTGACGGTATATAAATCGGTCATCTCGGACGAAACGACTTTGCATTGTTCCCGTTCCGTCAAGTCCTTTCTTCCCACGACCGAAAGGGTATCGCCGGCATGGAAAATATTGAAGCCGTAGGCTTCGGGATGACAAAACTTAACCACCGCTTCTTTGCCTCGAATCGACTCGATTTTGAAATGAATCCCATGTGCGTTCAGCACGTCATCCCCCGACGAGGAAAAATAACTGTCCCGAACGATAAACTGTCCTCTGCAACAACAGATTTGTATAAAGTCGGCTATCGAACAGTATTGCAACGGACTTTCGGGCGAAGGGGAACAGTTTAGCCGTTCGAACGTAACGGTATCGCAATCCTGACACACGAACGACAACGAATAAGAAAAGCGTTGCGTATAGTTTTCTATTTTTATGTTTTTATCCTGCCATAAAAAAGTCCCTACTTGCCGTCTTCTCCAGTCGAAAAGATAGAAAGAATACCCTTTTTTTACCTTTTTCCTCGGGAAAAAGCCTTTTGCGTAAATGGTCGTACCTTTGATTTCGATTTTCGTTGCCCGCGCCAACGGGTGTACTCCACGCGACAGAAAAGAAGGATCGGTATCTTTGGAATAATTAAATACCTGCGTGAACCGATTCCAAAGCAACGGATACCGGTAATCTTTCCCCACGAAATAAATTTGTCCGTTTTCAACTTCGTACCTATCGTCGGCATCCAACGTCATTTCCGCCGAAAACATGCTCCTTTTGGTGATATGGAGTTTATGCACGTTGGGACGAAGCACCTTCGTTTCCAAATTTTTGACCGTCACGTTTTCACAACCGACGATAGCCATATCGGTGGCGACGCCGTCAATCACAAAGGTCGATCCGTTTCCGTCCACCACCAAATTTTTGATGTTTTTGAGGTGTAGTCCGATTACGATTCTCCACTTTTCTTCCCCTTCGTCATATTCCTTTTCGCCGATGGTGTTGGTTATATGATAGTGTTCTACGGGGCAGTTTTCGGAAGCAAGGAAGTACGTTCCCCGTTCGAAAATCAACTCTTTTTCTTCTTCCGTCTCGGCAAGCTTGGCAAATAAGGCGTTCACCTTTTGCGCAACCTCTCCTCCCGGCAAAACGTCGTAATCCTTAGCATAAATTTTCATTGCACACCTTCCTTTCTAACGAATTCAATATTATAAAGTCCTTAAAACTCTTTTTCCTATCCACTTCGTTTTAAGGGCGTAAACCGACCATAAATGTTCCCGTTTGTTGGTAGAGGGAACAGAATGGGACGCTTTTTTCGGGAAAAGCCCTTAAAACTCTTTTTCCTATCCGCATAGATTATATATTATTAAAGTTTATAATCTAATATTATTTTTTTTCGTTTTAAGGGCGTAAAGCAACCATAAATGTTCACTCTACATCTTTTGGAGATAAATCATCAATACCACTATATCTGCCGGATTGACACCGCTGATCCTCGATGCCTGTGCCAACGAAAGCGGTTTGACTTCGTTTAATCTCTGTCGTGCTTCCAACCGCAATCCGTCCACCGTAGCATAATCGAGGTCGGCGGGTAGTTTGTGCCGTTCCATCTTTTCCATTTCCCGAATTTCTCGGTTCAGTTTGGTTAGATACCCTTCGTACTTGATTTCCGTTTCGATTTTTTGTAATAAAAAGATATTTTCGGTACCGAAAGACTCATCCAAACGGAGCAAATCTTCCACCGTCATGGGCGTCCTGCGTAAAAATTCTTCTCCGGTCATGCCGTTTTGAGGGGCGGGTTCTCCTTTTTCTTCCAAAATCGGGCGTACCGTTTCCTGTTTATAACGCGTCGTGCGAAGTTTTTCGTAAATGCGTTTTTTGTCGTCTTGCATTTGTACAAAACGAGCATAACGTTCATCGTCGACCAGTCCGATTTTTCTGCCGATTTCGGTCAACCGTTCGTCCGCATTGTCTTGACGAAGTTGCAGACGATATTCGGCACGAGAAGTCATCATACGATAGGGTTCTTCGGTGCCTTTGGTGACGAGATCGTCCACCATAACGCCGATATACGAGGTATCTCGCGTCAAAATAAGGGGTTCTTTCCCTTCCAAATACAAGGCGGCGTTGATACCGGCAAGAATACCCTGTCCCGCCGCTTCTTCGTAGCCGCTACTGCCGTTTATTTGTCCCGCAGAAAACAATCCTTTCCAATTTTTTACCGCCAAGGAAGGCAATAATGCCAAAGGATTGAGGCAATCGTATTCGATGGCGTAGCCGTAACGCATGATTTTGGCATGCTCTAAGCCTTTCACCGAGTGCAACATCCTTTCCTGCACATCAAACGGCAACGAAGTGGACAAACCCTGCACGTACATTTCATCGGTGTCCGCACCTTCCGGTTCGATAAAGATTTGATGCCTGTCCTTATCGGAAAACCGCACCACTTTCGTTTCGATGGAAGGGCAATATCGCGGCCCCGTCGACGTAATAGAACCGTTATACAGAGGACTCCTGTCCAAATTGTCCAAAATAATTTTATGGGTTTCGGGATTGGTGTAAGTCAAATAACAATTCCGTACGTTTTGCACCTTATAATCGGTAAGGGTACTGAACGGATAAATACCTTCGTCGCCCTTTTGTACCGTCATGGCGTCAAAATCCACCGAACTCGCCAAAACGCGCATCGGCGTACCCGTCTTGAATCGACGGACGGGCAATCCCATTGCTTTCAGACAGTCGGAGAGGTGGGAAGAACGGCGATACCCCGCCGGACCGCACTGTTCGGAATAATCACCGATAATGATGCGACTATCCAAATATACGCCCGTAGTCAGTACAATCGCTTGACAGCGGTATTCGTCGCCGAGCGTCGTCTTCATACCGACGATTTCTCCGTTTTCATAGAGAAGGGAGGCGACCTCCCCTTCCAGAACGTCCAAGTTTTCCTGCCGTTCCAGACGGAATTTCATCAATCTGTGATACTTTTCTTTGTCGACCTGATTCCGCAGAGAATGTACGGCGGCACCGTTGCCCAAATTGAGCATGCGCGTCTGAATGGTCGCCATATCGGCGACGATACCCATTTGACCGCCGAGCGCATCCACCTCCCGTACGATATGTCCTTTTCCCGTTCCCCCTACGTTGGGGTTACAGGGCATAAAGCCGAGAGCCTGCAAAGTCAAACTGACGAGAAGGGTTTTATGTCCCTTCTTGGCGAGAGCGAAGGCACTTTCGATACCGGCGTGTCCTCCTCCCACCACTATGGCTTCGTACGTTTTCATTTATTTTTCGGAAAGATACTTCTCCACCAAAGGATTCACCTTAGATTTGTCGAATTTTCCGGCGATTTGCGGCATAATGGTTTTGATAATCATACCTTTCGTTTTGGCGGAAGCATCGGTATAAACGTCTGCCTGCCGAATCAAGTCCATAACTTCGTCTTCGGTCAGTTGTTTCGGGAGATAGGAAGTCAAAATTTCGATTTTTTTGACGGCTTCCTCTTCTTTGTCGGAATTCTTGCCCGCCCACATCGTTTTGATTTCTTCTTGAATCTTGATTTCTTTGGTGATACCCGTCATCACTTCTTCATCGGTTACGACGTGTCCCGTTTCGGTCTTTTCTTTCATAATGATGAACGCAATGATAGCTTCCAAAGCGTTCTTCTTTTCCGCATCGCCCTCTTTACGGGCATTTGTAAAGTCTTCTCTGATTTTATCTTTTAACATTTTTTACCTCGATTTTTATGCAAGTTTCATTTTAATAACCAATTTATGTCCGCCGATTTCGGCTTCCTTAACGACGGCTCCGTCCAAATCCTTTTCTAAGGCGGTCGCTAAAATATCCGCCTTAATCCGCTCGGCGTACTCTTGAACGGCAGCCATACCTTCTTCATCGGTGGAAACGGATACCACGATGCGCTGTTCTACGGCATATCCGGCGTCGTCCTTTCGCATCACCTGTACGGTACGAATCAACTCCCGAATGAAGCCTTCTTTGAGCAGTTCGGCATCCAAAACGGTATCCAACGCCAACGTGAACTTTCCTTGTTCGCTTTCTACGATGAAACCGGTCTTCGGACGGTCATGCTTGTCAAAAAGCTCTCTGCCGAGATTCTCGAAAGAACCTACGGAAACGGAACCGTTTTCATACATTTCGGCAAGGCGAGCCATACCGGCGGCGTCCAAACCGTCAACGGCGACTTTCAAACCCTGCGCTTCTTTCTTTAACTGTTGTCCCGCAATGCGGAAGTTTACGGTAAAGTACGCCTCGTTGAATTCGGAACCGTTTTGCGAAAAGCGGATTTCTTTTACGTTCAGTTCGTCCCGAATGACCGAGAGCAAAGGCGTAACGGTGCCTTCCACGTTTTCCCCTTGAATGTACAAGACGCGAAGCGGTTGCTTAATCTTTAATTGCGAAGTGTTCCGCATCCGCAAACCGCAAGCAATCACGTTCCGAGCCATATCGGTCTCCGCAAGAATGTTGCCGAAATCGGGAATGGCAATCGGGGTAGGATATTTCGTAAGGTGTACACTGACGGGAGCGTCCTTTTCCAACGCGCGAACGGTGTTTTGATAGATATGTTCGGTTAAGAACGGAATAATCGGCGCCATGATGCCGAGCGTCGCTTTGATGGCTTGATACAGACACCAATAGGCGTTCATCTGGTCTTCTTTGTCGACGGACTTCCAAAAACGTTTACGGTTGATACGAATATACCAGTTACTGACTTCGTCGCAAAAACTCTCGAATTCTTTGGTGACGGCAGAGGTACGGAAAGCTTCCATCGATTCGGTAGCCGTCTTGATAAAGGCGTTCGTCCGAGCAAGTAACCACTTATCGCTGTGTGCAAGTTTGGTAAAGTCGGGCGTAAACCCGTCCAATTCGGGATTATCCAAGCCGGCGTACAGATTGAAGAACACATAGGTATTCCAAAAAGAAAGTATCTTTCTGCGGGCTTCTTCGGTCAAATTATAACCGAACCGAACGTCTCCGGTATAGGGTGCGGCGCAGTACAAATACCGAGCGGGATCGGCACCCATCTTTTCGGCGGCTTCGTCGAATTTTATCATATATCCCGACTTATGGAACTTATCGCCGTTTTCCTGCACGACGGAGGAGTGCGTAACCACCCGTTCGTACGGTGCTTTTCCGGTCAGTACCACGCTCATGAATAATTGCGAATAGAACCACAGACGAATCTGCTCTTTCATTTCGATAACCACTTCGCTCGGGAAATTCTTCTTAAAGTATTCGGGATCGGAGAAATATTTTTTGGTGGAGAACGGCGTAATACCGGCATCCAACCAGCAATCTCCGACTTCGGGAATTCTTTCCACCGGTTCACCGCATTCGGGACAACGAATCTTAATCTTGTCGATATACGGACGATGCAAGTGCGGAACCCCTTCCAAAGAGTGATTTTCGGACAACTCCATCAATTCTTCCTTGCTGCCCACGACCGTCAGACGACCGCATTTTTTGCAGGGATAGAAAGGAAGGGGCAATCCGTAAAAACGCTTCCGAGAAATATTCCAGTCGCCCATGTTGGTCAACCAGTCTTCCATACGTTTTCCCGCATAATCGGGTTCCCATTTGACCGTTTTGGATGCCGCAATCAAGTCGGGCTTCAAACTCTCGGTAGCGATACTCCACTCGTCGACGAGCTTAAACACGACGTCGTGTTTGCACCGCCAACAATGGGGATAGCTGTGGGTGATAGGCTCGGTCTTATATAAAGTACCCCGTTCGGTCATGATACGCACCACCGTATCGAGGGCTTCGTTCGTCGCCTTTCCGGATAGCTCTCCGAACCCTTCCAAAATGATGCCGTTATCGTCAATCGGACAGATGGCGGGGAGATTTTCTCTCTTGCCTAAGTCGAAGTCTTCGGCACCGCAACCGGGAGCGATATGCACCACGCCCACCCCTTCTACGGCGTCGACGTCTTCCCATGCCACGATTCTGTGCGGGAAGTTTTGGCAGGCGAATTCGGGGAATACGGTAGTGTATTCTTTGCCGATCAATTCGGCACCCTTAAATTCTTTAAGAACCGTTTCTATGTCCCCTTTCAAACGTCCCAAAGCCGACTTCCCGATGATGACGGGTTTTTCACTCGACTTGACTTTCACCGATAAATAATCAATATCGGGATTGACGGCGAGCGCCACGTTGCTGGTCAACGTCCAAGGCGTGGTCGTCCAAAACAAAATATCGGCGGTTCCGTCCCGTAAAGGCAGTTTTCCGTAAATGGAGGTATGCGTCACGTCGCTGTAACTTCCGCTCATTTCGTGTTCGGAAAGGGAGGTTCCGCATCTCGGACACCAAGGCATGGGACGGTGACTGCGGACGAGCAGTCCTCTGTCGTGACAGACTTTCAAGAAGTGCCAAATCGACGTGATGTTCAAATCGGTATTGGTGAAATAACTGTTATCCCAATCCATCCATTGTCCCAATCTCTTACTCTGTTCGGTAATGACGCCCGAGTATTTCCGTACGCGCGCCATACAACGCTCGGTAAAATTATCCATACCGAATTCCATAATGCCGCGTTTGTCTTTCGTACCGATTTCTTTTTCGGTTTCCACTTCCACCCAAAGCCCTTGCGAATCGAAGCCGTTTTGATACTGACAGCTTTTCCCCTTCATGGCGTTGTATCGAATGAAGCAGTCTTTGAGGGTTCTACCCCAAGCGTGGTGAATACCCATAGCGTTATTCGCCGTAATCGGTCCGTCCAAAAACCGGAAACGTTCTCCGTTCTTGTTTTGTTCGACCAATTTTTCAAAGCATTTTTGTTCTTCCCAAAATTGCATGACCTCGTGTTCGAGGGCAATAAAATCGGGAGTCGGATTTTCCTTTTTCATACTCTTTCCTCACAAATTTTATTTTTTATTTCTTTATCCACAAAATATATTTTTCGTCGCCGTACGTTTCACGGTAATCGGGCGAAGGACAACGGTAACGGTTTTCTCCCCCCGTCTTAGAGCGCAAATACGACAAATTCCCGACGGTGACGTCTTCTTGCACCCAAAAACAGAATTGACTGTTCCAAAGGAACAAGTCGGTGTCGTTCGTCTGCACGTTACATACCCACGTACTGTCCGCATACACGTTCGTCAGTCCCGAACATAAATAGAACGCATGGGTACCTACCAAAGTAATTTCGGCAGGCAAATACAGCGTTTCCACGCCCGAACAACCCTGAAACGCCCGCATACCGATTTCCGTCAAACCCTTCGGTAATACCAACGTTTTCAAACCGTTACAACCGTAAAACGCCTCGCTTTCGATACGCTCCAGATTTCCTTGCAGAAAAACGAAGTCCGTCATTGCCATACAGTTTTGAAAGGCGTTCGCCGACAAAACCCGAACCCCTTTCGGCAAGTAAAAGGCATTTAACAGTTTGCATCCGTAAAAAGCGTATTTCCCGATGGCGGTGAGCTTGCTTGCCGCAGCTCCCTCTTCCGCCGTACCGATTTCGGCGGAAAAATCGCAGAACGCAAAGGAGTGCATCGCACCGTTTTCGTAAAAAGCGTAATCGGATATTTCGGTAATCTCGATGGAAAGCCAAACGGAAATTTTGGTTTCTTCCGTCCCTCTGTCCCTGAAATCGGCAAAAGCGTACGGGGGTATCGTACCGCCCGTCACGTTTATATCGGATAAATCGGCGGGCATGGCATAATAGTAGGTCTTTTCTCCGTCCGTATAACTCTGTGCGTATTCGCTTTCTTCGCACGCCGAAAACAGACTGCAAAACACGCCGTACCTGCCCGTTCGGTTTTCGGTACCGACAAAAGGCAACGTGATTTCTCTCAACCGTTCGCAACCTGCCAACGCGCCCTCGCCGATATAAGTAACCGTAGCGGGGAAGGAAAGGGATTCCAAATCGGTACACCCTTCAAAGGCATATTTCCCGACCGAAGTAACGCCGCTCGGCAAATCGGCCTTTTGTAAAGAAGAAGCATTCCGGAAAGTTCCTTCTCCGATACCGACCAAACCCTCTTTTACCACAATGGCGGATAGGTTTTCGGCACCGTCGAAAAGCTCTTTTCCCAACGTTATGTTATTACCTTGTACGGTAACGGTGGTGACGTTGTTCCGCATATCCTCCCAACGTACCGTCTTGGTCGCGCTGCCGACCTTTATCGAAATATCGGCGGGAGCACTTATCTCGCCCGAGCCGCCGATTTGCACGGTAAAGCGCATGGCATCGTCATCCCAATACGGCGAATCGGGATTGACGAGTACCAACTCGTTCAACATGCCCGTCCCAAAATAAAAATCCGCCGAAGCGCTCCCCTCTCGGAAGGAAAAGACCGGCGGTTCGACGGCACCGCAGTTGCGACAAACGTTGTTGACGTAATAGTGATTTCCCGTAGGCGAAATGGTTTCTCGCTTTTCCTCGCCGCACTCTTTGCAGCGATAAAGGGTATACCCCGCCGTCGAACAGGTAGCCGCCCGTCCGCCGTCAATCACTTCTTCGAACAGTCTTTTATTCGTGACGTGCGCACAAACCTTTTCAATCGGTTCTTCGTCATTGGGATCGTCTTCTTCGTTCGGCGAGCATCCGCCGAGCAAGGACAAAAAGACGAAAAGACAAAGGGAAACAAGAAAAAACTTTTTCAAGCGACCTGTTTGCATACTTCCTCCCGATATTTTACGAAAATATAATATATTATATAATAATAACGACCGCTTGTCAAACTCTTTTTTCAAAGCCGCCGACCTTCTCTTTTTTTACCTCGCTCCGATAAAAAAGAACGGAACGAAAAGCACCTTTCCTAACCGAGAAACCTTGCCCCCGCATCCTAAAAAGCCGATACGTTTTTTTGCTTTTTTCCTAAAAAATCGGTAATGACGTTCCTTGCGAAAAAACAGGATTTTCCCTCCGAAAATCACAACATCTCCGGAACGCACTCTGCAACAAAACCCACCGAAAAAAACAAGTCGGGTAGGTGGGCGGGCGGATAAAAACCAATCCGAACGAATACGAAAAAAGGCGATTTCGGGTATCCGAAATCGCCTTCATCGTCTTCTAAACGACTGTTTTTCGTTAGGAATTGATTTGCGTCTTCACCAAACTTTCTCCGCAGTAGATTTTTCGGAGAAGGGGTTTTTCTATCTTTCCGGTAGGATTTCTCGGCACCTTGGCAAAGATGATTTTTGCCGGTCTTTTATAACGAGGCAGTGCCTTACAAAATTCGTTAATGGCTTCTTCGGTACAGCTTTCTCCGTCTTTCAATTCTATAACGGCGGCGGCGATTTCTCCCAAACGTTTGTCGGGCAAGCCGATGACGGCGACGTCTTTAATCAAAGGATGAGAACGTAAAAAATCTTCAATTTGTACGGGATAAAGGTTTTCTCCGCCGGTAATGATGACGTCCTTCTTACGGTCTACCAAATAAATAAAACCGTCTTCGTCTTCCTGTGCCATGTCGCCGGTATAGAGCCAACCTTCTTCGTCCAACACCTCTTTGGTCGCCTTTTCGTCTTTATAATAACAGGTCATGACGCCGGGGCCTTTGACGGCAAGTTCTCCCACCTCCCCTTTGGCGACGATATTTCTGTGTTCGTCCACGATTTTTATTTCCCAACCGTAACCGGGTATGCCGATGGCACCCACCTTTTCGGTGTTGCCCAATCCGAGATGCACGCATCCCGGCCCTATGGACTCGCTCAAGCCGTAGTTGGTGTCGTAGTCGTGGTGCGGAAAAATCGCCTTCCAACGACGAATCAAACTCGGCGGTACGGGTTGCGCTCCTATGTGCATCAAACGCCATTGGTCGAGTTTATAATCGGATAACTTGACGTCCCCTCTGTCAATGGCGTCCAAAATATCCTGTGCCCAAGGTACCAACAGCCAAACGATGGTACATTCTTCTTGAGATACCGCTTCCAAAATCGTTCTCGGTTTCGTTCCTTTCAAAAGAACCGCTTTGCTCCCCGAAATCAAACTGCCGAACCAGTGCATTTTGGCGCCGGTGTGATATAGCGGCGGGATGCAAAGGAATACGTCGTCTTTGGTTTGTTTATGGTGATTTTGTTCCACCCTCGCACTGTGCAACAAACTGCGATGTTTGTGCAAAATGGCTTTGGGAAATCCCGTCGTACCCGACGAGAAATAGACGGCGGCAAAATCCTCCTCGGTCAACTCGATGCCTTGCGGCTTTCGGCTCGACTGATTGGCGGCGAGATGAATATAGTTTTCGGCGAAGGCGGGACAGTTATCCCCCACGAAAAAGAGTTCTCGCACCCGACTGATATCCCCTTCGATTTCTTCCATTCTCGTAATAAATTCGGGGCCGAAGAAAAGCATATCGATATCGGCAAGACCGACGCAATAGCGGATTTCGTCGGCGGCATACCGGAAGTTCAGCGGCACCGCCAAAGCACCCGTTTTCAAAATACCGAAATAGATAGGCAACCATTCCAAACAGTTCATCAACAAGATGCCCACCTTTTCGCCCTTCTTGACGCCTTTCTTTAACAAAAGATTGGCGCAGCGGTTGGCTTTTTCGTCAAACACGCTCCAGGAGATTTCTCTGCGATAACATCCCGCACCCGACGTACCTTCCACCAAGCTGTATTCTTTCCAATTCCGTTTCTTTTCCAAAATATCGGGGTTTAACTCCACCAAAGCGGTATCGTTTCCGTATAACTCCGCATTTCTTTCCAACAAATCCGTTAATATCATGGTTCTTTTCGTCCTTATTGTTTTTGTCGATAGTACTTGCCATGATACCATAGTTTCCGAAGAATGTAAACCGTCTGCAATTTTTTTTGGTTTTTTTTTGCAAATTCGTCGAAATTTCGGTTTAGCCGGGCAAGCAAGCCTCTGCTTCGTGCGTTATGCAAACGAGAACGTTTGACAAAAACATGCTATATTGGTATACTGTTTATTATTTTATCGGGAGAAAAATTCTTTCATGACCAAAGCCAAAAAACTTTCCGCAAAACAGAAAGCCTTTCGAGCCGTTCTCATCTTTCTTTCCTGCCTTTTCTTTTTATTCGCATTTTGCTGTACGGGTAAACGCATCGCACGGCTTTACGGCGTGGGCGGCGTATTGGATTTCGCCGACAGTGCCGTCGTCGGCTTGTTCGGCGATTGTAAAGCCACCGACGAAGTAACCGCATTGAAGCAAAAAACCGGAGGCATCCTGAAAGGCGTTTGTCATCCGGCACAATACGGCACGAAAGAAATCTTGGAAACCGCCCATATCGAATGGGTAAGAATCGACGCCTACCAAAGCTTTGATATTTACGAAGAAGACGGTAGTTATTCCCCGCTCTTTGCTTATACCCTCAGCACTTTACAATACCATCAATCGCAGGGGAGCAAAGTCCTTCTCGTTTTTTCGGCGAATATGCGAGAAGCTTATTACCAATACGGATACGATATTCGTACCGAGGAAGGTACCAAAGCCATTCAAAAAGCGGCAAAAGATTTTATTCTGGAAGTTCGTGATTACGTCGGTGCCGTTCAGGTCGCCAACGAATGTGACGTAGCAAGATTCAGCGCCCCCTTTACTATAGAAGAATGTGCTAAGTTTATCGGCGTGGTTATGGAAACTTTTTATGAATATAAAAAAGACGTCGTAATCGGATACAACGGCACACCCATCAACCTCATCGGGTTGACCGAATGTCTGCAACCTTGGATGCGGTACTGCGACTGGGTGGGTATAGACGCCTATCTGGGGTGCTTTGAGCCGCTCAGCAAATCCCTGTCTTTGGTCGACGGTATCGTACGCGGTGTCTGGAACGCCGCCCACAAACCCGTCATTATTACGGAATACGGCTATATGTCGAGTGGAGAACCGAAAACCAAAGCCGAAAAAGAAGCCGTTTTGAAGGAATACGGTTTTCATTCGGTACAAGACGCCAAAAACAATATTTGGAAGCTTATCGAACAATTACCGATAACTTTTCAAGAACGAATAGCAAGCGGCGTCATTGCGTATTCTTCCGACAAAGAACTCGCCGATACGCTGTTTTCGGGCGAACATGAAAAGCATCTGTTTCGGGAGTTGGAAAGCGGTTATTACGTGACGGGCTACGAGCATACGCCCGAAGGACAAGCCGACTTTTTACGAGACTCCATAGAAATTTTCAAAAAATACGACGTCGTTTGCGGTGCATTTATATACAGCATGGTGGATGCGGCAAGTTGCTATTACTGCGGATTCGACGACTGTCCGTTAGAAACGGGTTGGGGACTTCTCAACGCCGACGGCACGCCGAAACCGTCTTACTATGCGATACAAAAAGCTTTTGCCGACTGGAACGATTAAAAAGAATCGGCATCGGTTTTTCAAGCAATACAGGGTGCTTTTTGCACCCTTTTTTCATACCGATTCTTTATCGAAAACCTTGCACAAGAAATTTTTTGAATTTTTTTTTCTATCCGTTTGACAAGAGAAAAGAATGTATATAAACTATAAGGCAAATTGATACCGTAGACTAAGGTATCAAGAAAGGAGATATATTTTTATGAGTTATGCACAAGATGCATTGAAAGAGATTTTTCGGGAAGTTGTAAAACGGAATCCCAACGAACCGGAATTTCATCAAGCCGTTCAAGAAATTTTCGATTCTCTCGAACCGGTTATTGAAAAACACCCCGAATTCATCGAAAGAGGAATCGTCAAGAGTATCGTAGAACCGGAAAGAATCATTAAGTTTCGCGTACCGTGGGTAGACGACAACGGCAAAGTACAAATCAATCGCGGATATCGTATCCAATTCAACAGCGCCATCGGACCGTACAAGGGCGGACTTCGTTTTCATCCCTCCGTATACGAAGGTATCATTAAGTTTCTCGGATTTGAACAAATCTTCAAAAACTCTCTGACCGGACTGCCTATCGGCGGCGGCAAAGGGGGGAGCGACTTCGATCCGCATGGAAAATCGGATGCCGAAGTGATGCGTTTTTGCCAAAGTTTCATGACCGAACTGTACCGCTATATCGGTAAAGACGTCGACGTACCCGCCGGCGATATCGGTGTAGGCGGCAGAGAAATCGGCTTCCTTTACGGACAATACAAACGCATTACCGGACTGTACGAAGGCGTTTTGACGGGAAAAGGTATTCCGTTCGGCGGTAGCCTTGCCCGTACCGAAGCAACGGGATTCGGTCTGTGCTACTTTACCGCAGCCGTCCTCGCCGACCATAACGAAAGCTTTGCAGGGAAGACCGTCGTCGTTTCCGGCTCGGGAAACGTAGCCATCTTCGCCAACCAAAAAGCCACCGAGCTCGGTGCCAAAGTTGTCGCCATGTGCGACAGTAACGGTTATATCTACGACAAAAACGGAATCGATCTCGACGCCGTCAAAGCCATTAAGATTCGTGACCGTAAGCGTATCAAAGAATACCTCACCTATCATCCCGAAGCCGAATACCACGAAGGATGCAAGGGCATCTGGACGATTCCCTGCGACATCGCTCTCCCCTGCGCCACGCAAAACGAAATCGACGAAGAGAGTGCGAAAATCCTCGTAGCCAACGGCTGCAAATGCCTCTGCGAAGGTGCCAATATGCCTTCCACCCCCGAAGCCATCGCCGTTTTCCAAAAAGCGGGTATTCTCTTTGGCCCCGCCAAAGCGGCAAACGCCGGCGGCGTAGCCACTTCGGCTTTGGAAATGAGCCAAAACAGTATGCGCCTCAGTTGGACGTTCGAAGAAGTCGACGCCAAGCTGAAAGGCATTATGGAAAACATTTACCGTAATATTTCGGCAGCCGCCAAAGAATACGGCATGGAAGGGAACCTCGCCGCCGGTGCCAACATTGCCGGATTCATGAAGGTAGCCAACGCTATGATGGCGCAAGGACTTGTGTAAGCCATGAAAACGGGATTCGACACACAACTGTATTTACAAAAGCAAGAAGAGAACATCCGCAAGCGGATCGATCTTTTTCATAACAAACTCTATTTGGAATTCGGCGGAAAACTCTTCGACGACTTCCATGCCGCACGCGTTCTGCCCGGCTACGATCCCAACGTAAAAACGAAACTCCTCTTGAAATTCAAAGATCAGGCGGAAATCATCCTTTGCGTCAGTGCTCGTGCTTTGGAAGAACACAAACGCCGCTCCGACTTCGGTATCACCTACGATGCCGAGTTGATTCGACTGATGGAAAGTTTGCGCGGAGAAGGTCTCTGCGTCAGCTCTATCGTCATCACCATGTATAACGGTCAACAATGTGCGGACGAGCTAAAAGCCAAGTTGGAACGTCGAAAAGAAAAAGTCTACATTCACCGCCCCACAAAAGGCTATCCCAACGATGTCAACACCATCGTCAGCGACGAAGGTTACGGAGCCAATCCTTACGTAGAAACCACCCGTCCCCTCGTCGTCGTGGCGGCACCGGGACCGGGTAGCGGAAAGCTCGCCACCTGCCTGAGTCAACTGTATCACGAATATCGACGGGGTAACAAAGCAGGCTATGCCAAATTCGAGTCTTTTCCCGTTTGGAATCTGCCTTTATCACACCCCGTAAACATTGCTTACGAAGCGGCTACCGCCGACCTCGAAGACTTCAACATGATCGATTCGTACCACTTAAACGCAACGGGAGAACCCGCCGTCAACTACAATCGCGATATGTCCATCTTCCCCGTCGTTCGGAATATCTTAACCCGTATTTTGGGAGACCAAAACGCCTATCCTTCCCCCACTCGCATGGGTGTCAACATGATAGAAAGCGCCATCACCGATATGGCGGTCGTAGAAGAAGCGGCAAAGCAAGAAATCATCCGTAGATACCTCGCCGTCCAGTGCGACTACAAGCAGGGACTTGCCAAGCAAGCTTCGGTCGACCGAATCGAAATGTTGATGAGTAATCTCAACCTTTCCGTAAACGATCGTCCCGTCGTAGAACCCGCTCGAAAAAAGGAAAAACAACGCGGTTGTCCCGCCTGCTCTTTACAGCTCCCCGACGGTTCCGTCGTGCGCGGAAGAAACGGTTCCAGTTTGAAAGCTTCGGCGGCGGTTATTTTTAACGCCATGAAGAAGTACTATAACGTTTCTCAAAAACTGAACCTACTCTCCCCCGTCGTCATCGAACCTATCGTAAAAATGAAACGGGATATCTTTAAGTTACACGATGCTTCTTTGACTTTGCCCGAAGCACTCGTCGCCTTAGCCGTAAGCGTACCGACCAATACGACCATCGAAGAAATCGTATCGGGACTGAGCATTTTACAAGGATGCGAAGCGCACAGTACCATTATGCTTCCCCAAGCGGAATTGACGGCGTTTCGAAAGCTCGGCATCAACATAACCTGTGATCCGGAATTCGACTACGACCATAAATAACGACGTATCCAATCGCATACAACCAAACCTTTCTTCTTTTTGAAACGATTGATGAATCAAAAACACAAAAAGAGCCGAACGAGTCGGCTCTTTTTCTTTTGGAAAAACCGTTTAGAATTACGGAGTGCAAGAATATCCCTCTCTTTTTTGCAGGCGTAAAGGAATGCGTTACGGATAGGGAGTGGCAAGAATGCGTTGATTTTCCGCAAAAATGAGGACAGGTGTAGTTTCCTACTCCCGACGAAATTTTTGCGGAAGCCTGCAAAAACTATAATTCGTATCCGCTTCGGAAGAAGTACTATCTTTTTTCACGGTCGGTTTTCTTTTCGTTTTTGCAGGCGTAAAGGAATGCGTTATAGCCACTCCCTCATGATTGCGTCCATGTTTGGGAGGTCGTGCCGTTGGAAACGGTGTAGGTCGTCCCCTTTGTAAACCGGTCGCTGCAAATCCAAAGTCCGTTATACGAGGTTTTCGTTTCGAAGGTAATATCGGTACCGGTTACGGTATACGTCCCCGCCGAAAAAGATACCGTTGCGGAAGTCCCTCCGCCAAACCCGTATCCGCGGAATCCTCCACCCATAGAAGAACCGCCGAACTGTTTATAACACAACGTGGTAGACAGTTCTCTCGAAACGGTACCGAGCGAAATAAACGTGCCGCCCGTAATGGAACAAGTCCCGTCTATATCCAATGCCGCGGCGTTTCCGCTGTTGTCGTTGGTGCCGTCCCTCGTAACGACGAACCCGCCCGTCTGGGTATAATTGCCGTTGGAGTCGATACCGTCGACGTCTCCCGTCCCTACGGTAACGTCCACCCTACCGCCCGAAACGAGGATGTACGGTCTGTTAAGAAGTCCTATGCTTCCGGCGTTAATGCCGTCGTCGTCCGCCGAAACGGTTATGTCGCCACCCGATATTTCTATGGCGTTTCCTTCCAAACCTTCATAGCTTTTTGCCACCGTAATCGTTCCCCCTTCTATTTTCAAATACCTGTCGGCATGAACGGCATCGTCCGAGGAATACAAGAGTAGGGTTCCGTTTTGTATTGTTACGTTACCCAAACTTTCTATATCGTTTTCTAAAATTTCTCCGCCGTTGGCGTGCAACGCGTCGTCGGTCGATTTGACGATGATATTTCCGCCCGTAATAAGGATGGCGTTATCGGCTTTGATGCCCTTTGTAGAATACTCTCCGGTACTGCTCGAAGTCGTCCAGTCCCCCGTTATCGAAGAAGACACTCCGCTCAGAAGAAAGGTATCTTTGCTCGTATTGACGGTGCATCCGCTCGATTTTGCCGCATAGGTTTCCAACGAGTTTTCGCTCTGCGTGGCGAGGAATTTATAAATCGTCATGTTTTGATACCCCTTCGGCAGAGAAACTTCGTAAAAGGCGTACGACGTAGTCCGCATGCCGATCGGTCCGCCCATGTTCCACATACCCCCGCCCGAAGAAACGTTCTGCGTGCCGGTATAACGGGCATTTTCCCACGTACAATCGGTATCGGTATTGTAGAAGTATATTGCGTAGCGGTAAGAAGAACTGTACAAAGCAGAGCGCATTTTCAGTTGTAACGTAGAAGCGGCGTGCGTGACGACCTTGCCCGTATAGGAAGAATACGCATCGGTATATACCGAAAGCTCGGCTCCTTCCGCCACGTTGACGTCATAGGACGAGTCGATACCGTCGCAGGCGGCGTAAACGGTGATTTTACCGCCCAAAATATCTACGGTGCCTCTTTGGTTGCCTTTCGTGGAAATATCGCTGTCTTCCGTTTTTATACCGTCTCCACCGGTGGAAACGGCGACAATCTCGCCCGACTCAACGGTGACCGTATCGTTTCCCTTTAACGCGTTATTCGGAGCGGTTGCTTTTAAGGTCAAATTCTTGATTGTCAAATCCTTCGTCGTATGAATGCCGTTGTTGTATGACGCCTGTACGATCAACAGACCTTTCCCGTTGACGGTCAAGTCGCATTTGGCATACACGCATCCCGAACCCGTCGTATCGTTTTCATCGGTTTGCAAACTTCGGGCATCCTTAATTATATTTTCGGTATCCTTTTCAGCCGTTAGCTTTACTTTGTCGGCATCTAAAATCAAAATCGGAGAATCCGTCGTACACGTCAACGAAGTTCCCGATAAACGAATATTTACTTCGCAATCGGGCGCGTCCACCACGATCTGCGCGTCCTCCGCCGTACCTTGTACAACATACTCGCCCGCCTCCGTTATCGTATAGACGGAGCCGACTTGGGTTACCTTTCCCGACACCGAAAAATTCCCTTTGACTTTTTCTACGATGGCTTGTTCCTCCTCCTCGGTGATGGACGTATCGGTTTCGCTTTCAATCGTACCGTCTTCCACCGTTCGAGAGGACGTTCCGTTATCGTTTTGTTCCGCGCCCGGCTTGTCGTTCGGCTTATCGTCCACCTTTCCGCAAGCGGTCAAAAGGCACAAGAACAGTGCCGTCAGTAACACGAATACACATATTTTTTTTCCCATGTATACCTCCTTGTTTGATTAAACTCAGTATAAAACGGACACTTAAAGTCTAATTAAAAAAAACTTGTCGAAAAACAAACCGTTTTAAGGTGAACGTTTTTTCTTTTTCCGAACGGTTTGCCCGAAAAAAAGTTGCGACAAACCCTCGCAATTCCCCCCTTTACTTCTTTTCGGTTTTTTGTTATAATTATATATAAGTACGAGATATTTTCCCGTCAACACAAAATGAGGTAAAAGTATTTATGAAAATCGGAGCTATGGCAGTCAGTTTCAAACTGCCGTTTCAAGAAACCGTTCGCAAAGCCGCCGAGCTTGGCATTACCGGTTTACAAATCAGTATTAGCAAGGGTGAATTCAACGTTGACGACATGACGGACGAGCGCATTGCCGACCTAAAAAAAACTCTCTCCTTGTTCGGCTTGGAGATTTCCGCCTTCTGCGGGGACATGGGTGGACACGGATACATGGACAAAGCCGAAAACACGTGGAAAGTTCCGCGTAGCAAAAAGATGGTTGACCTCGCCGCAAAAGCGGGCGTCAAAGTCATCACCACCCACATCGGCGTGATACCTTTCGACGAAGCCGATCCCATTTATCAAGAAATGCTTTCGGCACTGACGGAAATCGGTGCGTACGCCGCCGAAAATGGTGTTACCTTCGCCATCGAAACCGGCCCCGAAAAGGCGGCGGTTCTGAAGAAATTTTTAGACGCCGTTCCTTGCGGCGTCGGTGTCAATCTCGATCCGGCAAACTTCCGCATGGTCATCAGTCAAGATCCCGTCGAAGCGGTACGTTTGCTCGGCAAGTACATCGTGCATACCCACGCCAAAGACGGCAAAAATCTTTATCCCATCACCGACGGCAGAGAGGCGTACGGCACTTGCGATCCCACCTTCCGAAAGAAAGTGTTTCGCCCCATTTATAAAGAAGTGGCTTTGGGCAAGGGACAAGTTTGTTGGAAAGAGTATCTGCAAGCCTTGCAAGACGTCGGCTATAACGGTTATTTAACGATTGAACGGGAATGTGGTTTATTCCCTGTGAAAGATATTCAAAAAGCCGCCGATTTCCTGTTGGGTTACACGCCCAAACTGGTTTATGCGGTTGTCGGGTGCGGCAGCATAGCGAACGGCTTACATTTTCCCGCCATTCGGAAAATGAAAAACGTCGTCGTCAAGTACACCTGCGACATCGTCATCGAACGTGCCGAAAAAGCGAGAGACAAGTACGGTGTAGCGGGCTATACCAAAGCGGTCGCCGACTATCACGAAATTCTTGCCGATCCCGAAGTAGACGCCGTCGTCGTTTGCACCCATACTTTTCTGCACTGCGTCATCGCCAAAGAAGCTCTGCTTGCCGGTAAAAACTGTCTGTCCGAAAAGCCCGTCGGCATGTACTATCAACAAGCTTTAGAGGTTTCCGAAGCCGCCAAACAGACGGGAAAAATCAGCAATATCGGCGTTTGTTGCCGTTACAACTCGGGTGTCGAAGCGGTAAAACGAATCATCGATTCGGGCAGAATCGGAAAAGTTTATCACGTTTTTAACTCTTTCCGATCTTTCCGCAGAGTACCGGGCATCGGGGGAGAATTCACCAACAAAGCGCACAGCGGCGGAGGCGTTCTGCACGATCTCGGCGTACATAACCTTGACCAAATTTTGTACGTACTCGGTGACTCGAAACCGTTAACCGCTTCTTGCTGTACCTATCTCGAAGTGGCAAAAGACTACGATACTTACCATTCTCGCCATGACGTTTGGACGGCATCCGAACGAAAAGACGGCGAAAAACCCGTTTGCGACGTCGAAGAATACGCCACCGGCTTGGTTCGTACCGAGCACTACAGCATCAATTTCAGCGGTGCTTGGGCACAAAACATCGACCACGACGAATCCTTTATCGACTTTCTCGGCGACAAAGGCGGCATCCGCTTAAAGTACTGTGGCGGTTTTGAACTCTTTACCGACGAGAACCGCAAGTTCCATAAGTGCAAACCCAAATTCAAAACCTACAAAATGGACGTCTGCGAACATATCGCTTTCCGAACTTCCATCATTACCGGCGTAAAAACCCGAGCACATATCGATAATCTGCTCCCCACCGCCCAAATCCTCGACGGTCTCTACCGATCCGCCGCCGCCAATCAAGAAGTTCAATTTTAGAGAATACAATTGGTAATTTAGAACGCTCGTTTTGGAAGAAAGATGCTCGGAGGAGGAACCCTTTTTGAAAAAAAGGTTATCCTCCTCCGAACCTCCTCTTTCCCAAAACTTTTACCGCTTGTTGTTAAACAGGTGTGCTATCCGTATGAAATTACGTCCTTTCTCAAAAAGAGGATACTATAGATTTATCAAGGAACGACACACCTCTCAAAGGAGAAAGTCGCCTTCCCCACACAGTGCGCCAAGCCTCAGGCTTGCAAGCGTCACGCTTGGGTACAAAAAACGCCCTCGCAGAGCGAGGGAAGGGGGGCGTAAACCTTCTTTGATCGTCCCTTGCGGAAGGGGCGTAAATACGCTACCCTTCCGCAAGGGGGATACTTTTAGATTGTTGAAAATTTGCCCCCATGCTTTTATTCCTTTATTGCCTTCTATCTACCCAAAAATTTTCGTGGGAGTATTAAGTTTTTAGCTCTTATATCCTCTCATTGCCGGACGAGCCGACAATTCGCCGCTCGCTCTCTCGCCGAGGGCGAGCTTCTATCCCGCAAAGTCAACCCTTCCTTGCAAATAATTTTGCCGGAAGGATTTCCTTGTGGGATAGGCTATGAGAGCCTAATTTTCAAAGCGGGGACGACGCCGACATCCGTATCTTTGACACTGCAGTTGCCGTAATCGGCATAGCCTTCGTAGGAGACGTTCCTCGCATTGTAACCATTGTCATCGCGCGGCGAACGGAGCCACCAGTAGCCATTGCCGTCATAGTAGGTTCCGCCGGATTCCGTATACGCCCCTTGACTCCGGGCGTAGTCGCTCGTGGTCTTTTGTCTTGCCGTGCTGGTATAATAACTTCCAAAGCCCCAATCACTCTTGGTTACCTCGTCTTCACTGAGTAACCATACCTTATCGTTTGTGTTGCTACAAGCATAGCGTATTGCATTAATTATTTTTTTTAAGGTATCTACGGTACTCCTTGCTCTGTTATCCACCGTTACCGTTTGGATTAACGCTTGTTGCAAAGAAGTAAACGCCGTGTTGTAGAAGGTTTCGTTCAGCCACTTTCTTATATTGGATAAGGCATAGTTGTTGGCATAGCCCGTTCCGCCGTTGTGACGGAAAAAGACTTTTCTGTCTTCTGAATAATAGTCTTGACTGTCCAAAATAAGTTCGGCAAGTATCGTCGCATAGCCGTCTTTTTCTTCCAAAATGCGCCACTTGATCGGCTCGTATTGGAACCAATAGATTGTACTTGTGGTATAGCCGTTATAGTCTTGACAGCTACTGTCGGCACTACTGCTATTCGTTGTCCTAGACGGTCTGTAACTCGTGAAGTATACGCCTCTGTATTTCTCGCCGTTGTACTCTATATCTTGATACCACATGTAGTCGGTAGCGTTGCTTCCTTCAATATAGTACTTATAAGACGTCCAATTGTAGTTTTGACCGTGACTCGGTTTTGCCCCACCTAAGGCATTTAATTGCGTTAAGATACCGGCATCGGTCACTTCGCTTTGCGGATAGATACCGAAATAGATATAATTACCGTCCCTTTTATATTGTAGTCCTTGCGTAGGAATCGGTTGTGACAGTTTTGTTTTTAGCGGGACGGATTCGATTCCTTCGTCCGCCTCGAAGAATCCTCGTTTTTTTTCTTGCGT
>DCGI01000060.1:0-6680 GCA_002315475.1 Christensenella sp. UBA1782
GCCCGCCACCCCCCCCGCCGCACCCGACGAGTCGCCCTGCCTGCATACTCATACCGAAATCAGGAACGTGCAAGTTCGTTCCTGCACGGAAGACGGCTATTCGGGCGATACCTTTTGTTTGGATTGTCAACAAGTTCTTGAAAACGGTACGGTGTTACCGAAGCGTGGGCATACGTTTACCGATTTTACTTCGGAAGCCGATGCGGGTTCTCTCTATTTGAACGCCGTCTGTTCCGATAACGAAATTCGTTTCTTCAAGTGCATTGATTGCGGTACGGTCGCCACCGATCCGCAATATACCTATGAGGTTTCGGGGACTGCCACCGGAGAACACTCTTACACCGGTAAATCCGACGTCGTTTGTTTGACCGCCACCTGCGGTCGGGACGGGACGAACTATTGTTGCTGTTCGGTCTGCGGAAAAATTGGCAGTAATACCTACGTTGTTCCGGCGACGGGCAAACACGATTTCTCTTTACAGAACGACGAGATTCTTATTCGAAGTGCCGATTGCGGACATAATGCGGTATACGCTTACGTTTGTTCGGTCTGCGGAGAACCTTCTCGCGATTTGACGTACGAAAAGGAAGGCACGAAAACGTCCATCCATACGTTCACCGAGTCGAGCGGCGTGGTAAAGAGTGAGGCAAACTGTATCGCCGATCGCGTAGAATACGCACGTTGCGCCGTTTGCGGCATGACGGACGAAACGAAAACCGTTACCGTTCCCGATACGAAAAACGGGGTACATTTGTTTAACGATCTTTCCGACGTGGTGGCGAAGGAAGCTACCTGTACCCGTTCTCGCTATAATTATTATAAATGTGCCTTTTGCGGACTCGTCAGCACCCAAAAGACCTATGTGGTGGTGGCTACGGCGCACGGGCATAGCTATTCCGACCATATTTGTTCGGAATGCGGCAAAGTGGAAGACGCGATCATGACGTGGGACGTCTCGGAAGACAAAAAAACCGATTCCGTTCAAGCTTACTTTTTCAAAGAAGCGGGGGATCCGCTCTATAAAGTTATCCTTGCGGGTAGCGGCAGAACGCGATGTTTCACCGATACCGAATCGGTGGTTTGGAGCCGCTATGCGGGTTCTGTCGGGACGGTTATCGTTGTGGGTTCGGCACCGTATGCCGACGGCGGTTATTTATATACCGGAGTAACTTCGGTGGGAGATCGTTGTTTTGCCGGTTGTTCCTCTTTACATACCTTGTCCCTTGCCGAAACGGTGACCGAAGTGGGCGGTTATGCGTTTGCGCACGATGAAGATTTGCAAACCGTCGTGTTCCCGTCCTCTTTACTGACCGTCGGGAAAGGGGCTTTTGCCGAGTGTTCTTCTTTGTACGGCGTCGATTTTTCGGCTTGTTCCTCCCTTACTTCGATTGGGTACAGTGCGTTTGAAAACTGTTCTTCTCTCGATGCGGTGGATTTACGGGATACGGCCGTTACTTCCGTCAAGAACAATACCTTCTGCGGTTGCAAAAAACTCAGCGAGATACATCTTCCGCAAAACGTCGAAAAAATTGCGGAATACGCTTTCTCGAATACCTATATCGGTTTGGAAAAAGTAGGGACTCTTGCCGAGGAGGGAGAAGTCTTTACGGTGGACGGAAAGGACTATTTCTATAAAGCTTCCACCGTTTATTCCGACGTTTCCGTAGGCACGAGAACGCCCGCTTTGCGTGAATTTTCCATCAACGAAATCACATACACCTACGCCGATAACGAAATTTTCCGTAATTCCGTTAAGATTGCCGATGCCGTATATACCGATACCGTCATTACCTTCCCCGACGAAAAGTTCTATTGCAAAAATAACAATATCTATCCCGAAGCGGGTTCCGTCGACAGTATCAATCGGGTTTTGGTGCTTGTCGGCGAAACATTCCATATCGACGAAAGTATTTATCGGTACCGTGACGTCGACTGGACGGGGTATTCCGCTTTGACCGAAATCGGCATGGCGGCGTTTTCCGACTGTCGCTATCTGACTTCGATGAAATTACCGACGGCGTTGCGGGTGTTGGGCGGTAGTGTCTTCGAAAACGACGTCTTATTGCAAAGCGTTTCTTTCGGAAACAATCTTACTTCCATCGGCAAAAATGCCGTTCTCCATACCGCTTTCTATAACAGTTATTCTTCGTGGAACGATTCCGGCGTTTTGGTAAAAGACGATTATTATTTGGCGGGTTCGCCCGAAGAACACTTCGGTGTGGTGGAAACTCCCTCCGGGAATCCCTCCGTTCGGAAGTATTATGAAAAGCAAGGGGACGAATACGTTTTATCCCTCGATACCGAAATTGCCGATAAGGTGTATTATCGAAAAATATCGAAGACGAGCGGTTCTCCGATCATGACCTGTCGCTTGATTGCCGACGGTGCGTTTGACGGTTGTGTGGATTTGACGGGTATTTTTACCGATGCCCTTTATATAGGGAACGAAGCCTTCCGTACCTGCATTTCGGTACAGACGGTGATGTTGTCGATGACGAAGGAAATCGGCAAAAATGCTTTTTCGAGTTGTGCCAAAATGCAACAGATTACCTTACCCGACACCTTGACGAAAATCGGGGACGAAGCTTTTTCGTATTGTACCGAATTGCGTAGTCTGACGATATACGATACCGCCGTCGGCAAGAATATCCTGCTCGGCGACCATCTTTTTGAATTATATACGACGGCAAGCGGCTATCAAAACGAAGACGTACCCGTCGTGCATATCGACGATTATGCGGCGAGTAGCGTCATCGTTTCGGACGGAACCTATTTGTTCGCTTATACGGGCGGCAAAGGTTATTTGGTCGGCATGATAAAACCGGAAACGGTGACGCTGTCTTTGCCGGAAACGTTCACCTACGGCACGCAAAGTCCCGTCGTCGTGGATACTTACGAGATTTACGACTATGCTTTCTATAACGACGTGTACCGGTCGCAATTCGTTTCGGTGGATATTCCTTCTTCGGTCAGTGCCATCGGCGAGTATGCTTTCTACGATTGTGCTTCTTTGGAAACGGTCTATCTGCCCACTTCGGTAAAGGCAATCGGCAAAAAAGCGTTTTTGCATACGAAATTATACGAAACCGCCTCGAATTGGCAAAACAGTGCGTTATACCTACCTTCTTCCGACGTCAACGAGTCCTACGTGCTTTTGGCGGTGGAACCGGGTATCGGCGTCAAATTGACCGACGTCACCGTTCTTGCCGGAACCTATTTGATTGCCGACGAGGCTTTCGTCGCGTGCAAAGAGCTATCGTATTTGGAGTGTCCTTCGAGCGTAAAGAACGTCGGGAAAAACGTTTTACGCGGGAATCGTACAATCGGCACGTTAAAAGTTCCGTTCGTCGGTGCTTCGGACGGAGAAGAAGCGTACCTCGCCTATTATTTCGGCGGAATAGCCTTTGACGACAACGTTTCCGAGTTGATTCCCGATACCCTGTATTCGGTTTCCGTCACGACGGCAAAAACGATTTACGATAATACCTTTAAGAACTGTTCGTATTTGTCCGCCATCGTTATCGGCGTAGCCGATACCATCGGAGAGTATGCTTTCTACGGATGCGATACGGCGGTTATTGCGTTGAACCGTTCTATAAAGAGCGTCGGTGCTTACGCGTTTTATGGCTGTCGTGAGCTTTCCGAAATAAACTTCGACGAAATCGTTTCCGTTCCCGAATACGCTTTCTATCATACCGGTTTGTTGACGGTGTCGTTCCCCGAAGAAACGACCACCATCGCTTTCGACGCCTTCCGGGAAAGCGTTTTGTTGCATTACGTCATTATCGGCGGGAACGTTACTTCGGTGGGAGAAGAAGCGTTCTACGGTTGTATCGGTTTGGTTCACGTCGTTTTCTCGGCAGGTTCTTCCGCACTCACCGTCGGCGAAAACGCTTTTTACGGTTGTAAAAAATTAATAGAAGTGGATGCCAGCAAGCGGACGAGTATGACCGATTTGCAAATAAATACCGATTCTTACGGATGTGTTGCCAAGTATGCCGTACATTTGGTGAAGGATACTTCCCCCACCATATTGACTCTTTCGGACGGCTTCTACCGTGCTTTCTTCAATAACGCCTATTACGTAGTCGGCTATACTTTGAATAACGATAAAATCGAATTGCCCGAAAAGTATTCCACGCAACGGGAAAAATACAACGTTTACGCCTATGCGTTTGCCGAGAATTATCGTATCGCTACCATGCAAATCGGAAATGCCGTACAAATCATCGGCAAAGAGGCTTTCTTCGGCTGTGAAAATCTGAAATCGGTTATGTTGACGACTTCGCTGAACACCATTCAGGAAGGTGCGTTTTCGGAATCCGCCGTCGTCGGTATTTCCTTTGTTTCGGCAAACGGGACGGGGAGTACCGCTTTGGGCGTCAAGAGTATCGAAAAGAATGCGTTTGCAAATTGTTCGGATTTGAAGTCGGTTACTTTCGGAAGCTCGGTTACCTCTATCGGAGAAAAAGCTTTTTACGGTTGTATCGGCTTAACCAAAGTCGTCATGCCGACCAATCTTTCCATCGTCGGCAAAGAGGTCTTTGCAAATTGTACCGCACTACGAGAAATCGACATGGCGTCCATAGAGGTAAAGAGTATGGGACAGGGCATCTTTAACGATTGTCCCGCTTTGGAAAAACTTACTTGGAGAACGACGGTGGCACCGACGGCGCCTTCGACGTCCAATCCGACGGAACCGTACGGATACTTCGTCGGCTCGGGTAACAAAATGCGTGTAACCTTTACCGAAAACGTACAACAAATCCCGAACTATCTTTTCTATATGCGGAATTATCCCGACGAAAAGACGCCTTCGGTTTCTACCGTAGCGTTCAGTAACAACACCGAAACCATCGGCAAATACGCCTTCTACAAACTTGCCGTCAGCAGTATTACTTTCCCGACCGCCCTTTACGAAATCGACGAATACGCCTTTATGGGGAGTGCTCTCGTCGGCGATATCGTGTTCCCGACAAGTTTGGGTATCATCGGGGTGGGGGCGTTTATGGATTGCAAAAACCTCAATTCCGTTAAGTACGAAGGGGAAGAACTTACTTCTCTTCCGAAAAACGTCTTTGCGGGTTGTTCTTCCTTATATTATGCTTCCTTCTCCGACAGTATTATTACGCTCGGCAAGGACGGCTTCTACGGTTGTACCGCTTTGTCGGTACTTAGCTTAGGTATGGCTTTGACGGAAACGAGCAAAGAAGCCTTTACCGATTGCACCGCCTTGAAAACCGTTTACTTGACGAACGTTCGAAAAGAGGACGTTTCCGACGAAGCCAAAACCGCTTTTGCCGGTATTACGTTGCGCTACGTGTACTTCGATGAAAATATCGTCATGACGGTCAAGAGAGCTTCTTCCATACAGGTTCATATCGAAGAGGAGGGTGGCGCCATCGATGCCAAGACCGTGGGCATAACGACGGCTTATTCGTCGGCGCAAACCACAATCGTCAGCGTTTCCAATAAAGCGGAAGGCTCGGTATACGGAGCCGGTAAAGGAACGGCAGACTACACCGTAGCGGTAACCGTACCGGTACAGAAAGGGGAAAAGAACGGGAACGGAAGCTTTAGCTTGTCTTGTAAAGTCACCGTCAATTAGTCGAGTTTGCATCGGCAGTATCCCGTTTTCGTAGTCCTAACGGGGGGAGCATTTCGGCAATACCCATGAAAGGAATAGCTCGAAAAACCGATAAAAAAGACGAGAAAAGGGGAAAGTGTACTAATCTCGAAAGAAGTGCGTATAATTTCCCTAAAACGGGAGTAAAGGAGTATATATGAAAAAGATTATTTGTAAAAAAGAGTATGATACCGAAACGGCGACACCCATCCAAAAGAAAACGGTGGGTGCTTTCGGCGACAAAGACGGGTACGAAGAAACGTTGTACCAAACGGCAGACGGAAGCTATTTTCTGTATGTGAACGGAGGAGAGGATTCTCTCTACCCTTCCGAAGATATAAAAAGGCTCAGTAAAGCCAAAGCCGAAGAAAGATTAGGCGTGTAATACCCCTCAAGCCTTAAGCTTGCAAGCGTGACGCTTGACCCGTCGGGCGGGGATAGCTTTTCTCTCCTCAAGCCTGAGGCTTGGCGCACCGTGTGGGGACGGCGACTTTCTCCTTTGAAAGGTGTGCTATACCTTCATTGACTTGGGTACATCCCCCAATGTCTTTTTTGCCTGAGGCTTGCAAGCGTGACGCTTGGCGCACTGTGTGAGGATAGCGCTTCTCTCCTTTGAAAGGTGTGCTATACCTTTCAAGCCTGAGGCTTGGCGCACCGTGTGAGGACGGCATTTCTCTCCTCAAGCCTGATGCTTGGCGCACCGTGTGGGGACGGCGACTTTCTCCTTTGAAAGGTGTGCTATTCCTCGATGTGCTTTGGTGCATCCCCAAAGGTTTTTTTGCCTGAGGCTTGCAAGCGTGACGCTTGACCCGTCGGGCGGGGATAGCTTTTCTCTCCTTTGAAAGGTGTGTTATTCCTGTATAAGTCCATAGTATCCTCTTTTTGAGAAAGGGCGTAATTTCGTGCGGACAGTACACCTGTTCAACAACAAACAGTAAAAGTTTTGGGAAAGATGGGGTTCGGGGAAGGATAACCTTTTTTTCTAAAAAGGGTTCCTTCCCCGAGCGTTCTAAATTGCCAAAAGTTTTTGGAAAGAGGAGGTTCGGAGGAGGAT
>DCGI01000060.1:6725-14196 GCA_002315475.1 Christensenella sp. UBA1782
GAGTGTCTTTCTTCCAAAAGGGTTCCTTCCCCGAGTGCCCTAAAAACAATAGTGCTATAATATGTTTTCGATACTGATTTGGTAGGTTTCTCGGAGACGGTGGCAGTAGGAATGCAGGCGGTCGAGGAAGGCGGAAGCGGACTTATAGTCCTCGCACCGCACTGCGCCGACGAGTTCGCCGTAGGTATAGGAGAGGTCGTTGAGGATTTGCACCGAAACGGTTAATTCGAGAAAACGGCTGCGTTTTTCCCACCACGATTGCAGGGCGAGGACTTCGTCCAAGGAGTATTCCTCTTGACGTTCGATATAGGTTACGGCTTCGTCGAAGTGTAGAAAGGTGTTTTTTATGAGTAGGTGTTCTCCGACGCAGATGAAGGTTAAAAAGAGGACGGACAGGATAAGAAGGGTTATTTTGAATTTCATAAAGAAGCCTCACAGGTAAAGTATTTTTTTCCTTTCGGTTGCACGAAGACGGAACCGGAATCGACGCTGAGGAGCAGTACGTCTTTTTCTTTTAAGTGTTTTTTTGCAAAAAAGCAAGCAACTTTTGTTTGTCGATAGAAAGGGAAGACGCATTGTCGTTCAAGAATTTTCCTTCCACGATAATGGTCATGGGGACGGAAGACGGTGGGACGGCGGTATCGTTTTTCATAACGGATAGTTTGCCGTTGGTTTCGATTATGCCGAAAGAAATCTCGGGAATGGAAAAATAGCCTTGTTGACGAATGAGTTCCAAAAGGTCGTTGATACTGATGTTCAGTTTTTTGCAACATTCATAATTGATACCGTCGCCGTCGATGACGATAAAGGGCTTTCCGTTTAGGAATTTTCGGAAGCGGATGGATTTCACCGAGAATAACGTTATTAAATAATGTATAACAAATAGCGCAACGATGGGTACTACGCCGTAAAGAATGGGCACGGAAACGTCTTGCAACGGTAAACAAGCCAAATCGGCTACCGCAAGGGTAATGACGAATTCGTACGGTTGCAATTCTCCGATGGTTCTTTTTCCCATTAAACGGATACCGAAGATGAGTAAGACGAAAATAAGAAAGGTTCTGATGAGTACGGTCAACATATTGTATAGATTGTGAAAAAAAAGTGTTTCTATTCGGTTATACGACTTGAATTTTCACAAAAATATGGTACAATAAGGGTATGGAAAAAAAGTATTATTTAGCTATCGACATCGGTGCTTCCAGCGGAAGACATATCGTCGGATGGGCAGAAGACGGCATACAAACGGAAGAGGTCTACCGCTTCCCGAATTTCGTCGACCGCGTCGGTAAAAATCTGTATTGGGACACCGAAAGACTTTTCGGAGAAATCGTAGAGGGTATTCGCATCGCTCTGCAAAAATTCCCGAAAATCGAAAGCCTCGCCATCGATACCTGGGGGGTGGATTACGTTCTCCTTGACGAAAAAGGAAACGAGATTCTGCCATGCCACGCTTATCGGGACGGCAGAACGGAAGACGTCGTCGAAAAGGTGCATACGTTGATGCCGCCGGAAGAATTATATAAACGGACGGGGATACAGTTCCAACCGTTCAATACCATATACCAGTTGTTTTGTGACAAACTTTCGGGAAAACTGCAAAAAGCGAGTGCCTTTTTGATGATGCCGGAATATTTTTCGTATAAACTGACGGGTGTGCGGAAAAAAGAATATACCAACGCCTCTACGACGGGACTCCTCGATGCCGAGAAAAAAGTATTCGACGAAAGTATCGTAAACGCTTTGGGATTCCCGAAATCCTTGTTTTCCGACCTGTGTCAAGCGGGCGAGAAAGTCGGCGACTTGACCGAAGAAATTCAAAAAAAGGTAGGCGGCAATATCCCCGTCGTATTTTGCCCTTCCCACGATACGGCGAGTGCCTTCGAGGCGATTAGCGTAGCCGACGACGTAGCCATACTGTCCAGCGGGACGTGGTCGCTTTTCGGTGCCAAACTCGAAAAAGCCGTCTGTTCCCCCGAAGGAAAGCGGTCGAACTTTACCAACGAAGGCGGAGTAGGTTATATCCGCTTTTTGAAAAACATCATGGGACTTTGGATTATCGGAGAACTGCGAAAAGAATTCGATACGGACTACGCAACAATGGTTGACGAGGGACGTATAAGCGGCTACGAAGAAATCTTCGACGTCAACGATGCTTCTTTGCTCGCCCCCGAGAAAATGAGCGAAGCCGTCTTAAAACTGCTCGGAAAAGAAAGCCTGACGAGGGGAGAACTTTTTTCGTCGGTTTATCATAGCCTCGCTTATAGCTATAAAGTCGCTTTGGAAGAATTGGAAAGGGTAACGAAGAAACGGTTTTCTTCCGTTTGTATCGTGGGAGGCGGGGCAAAAAACCGCTATTTGAACGAGCTGACCGAAAGATATACGCAACGAAAAGTAATCGCTTTGCCGATAGAAGCAACCGCAATCGGCAATATAAAATCACAGATAAAGGGGTAAATTATGGACTACAAGCAAGCAAAACAAGACTATCAAAAATGGGGCGTCGATACCGAAGCCGCTTTAGAAAAATTGCAGAAAGTACCCGTTTCTTTGCATTGTTGGCAAGGGGACGACGTGCAAGGATTTTTGAATAAATCCGCACTTTCGGGGGGTATTCAGACGACGGGAAATTACTTCGGAAAAGCGAGAAATTTCGAAGAATTGACCAAGGATTTAGAACTGGCTTTTTCGCTGATTCCCGGAGAAAAAAGGGTGGCGCTTCACGCCATTTATGCGGTGTGCGATGAGCCCGTTGCGTTGGATGAACTGACTGTCAAGCACTTTGAAAAGTGGCTTTTGTGGGGTGAAAAAAATAACGTTAAATTCGATTTTAATCCTACGTTGTTTTCTCATCCGATGGTAAAAGACGGTTTGACGCTTTCTTCTCCCGACGACGAAGTGCGAGCCTTTTGGGTGCGTCACGTTCGTGCGTGCAGAAAGATCGCCTCCGAAATCGGACGCCGTCAAAACAGTCCGTGCTTAAATAATATTTGGATACCGGACGGCTTTAAGGACGTCCCCGCCGACCGACTTTCTCCACGCCTTCGCTTAAAAGACAGTTTGGACAAGATTTTTACGGATAGGTACCCGAAAGAGTATCTTTTGGATGCCGTAGAAAGCAAAGTGTTTGGTATCGGTGTGGAAAGCTATACCGTAGGCAGTAGCGAATTCTATATGAATTATGCCGCTAAAAACGATATTTTGTGTTTGCTCGATAACGGACACTATCACCCGACCGAAGTGGTTTCCGATAAGATACCTTCTATGCTTGCTTTCTACGATAAAGTCGCTTTGCACGTCACCAGGGGCGTCCGTTGGGACAGCGACCACGTCGTGCTTTTGGAAGACGAATTAAAAGAAATCGCCAAAGAAATCGTCCGGAACGACGCCCTCGACAGAGTGCTTATCGGATTGGATTATTTCGATGCTTCCGTCAACAGAATCGGGGCGTGGGTTATCGGGGACAGAAACATGTACAAAGCCCTTTTGTACGCCCTTTTACAGCCGAATGAAAGACTGAAAAAATGGCAAGACGAAGGCAATTTCAGTCGCTTAATGTATGAAAACGAAATGATGAAAACGATGCCTTTCGGAGCGGTTTGGGAAGAATTTTTGAAGCGTCAAAATCTGCCGTCCGACTGGTTTCCCATCATTGAAAAATACGAACGGGAGGTTTTATCTTTACGATGAAAAACATTTTGGAAGCTCCTTTTTTACGGGAGATTTGTAAGACGGCAAGCAACATGTACCGTCAAGGCTGGGACGAGAGAAACGGCGGTAATATTTCCGTCCGCTTGGACGAAGAACAACTGACGCCCTATTTGGACGTAAAAAACGTACTGCGTACCATACCGACAAAATTCGATGCCGAGAAAATAGCAGGACAATACTATTTGGTGACGGGTACGGGAAAGTATTTTAAGAACGTGGAAGACGATCCCGAAACCAATCTCGGCATTTTTCGTATTTCGGCAGACGGAACGGAAGCCGAATTGCTTTGGGGGTATAAGGACGGCGGTCGCTTTACCAGTGAGCTCCCCGCACACTTGATGAGCCATATCGTCCGTCAGAGTATCGATCCGACAAGCCGCGTCATTATGCACACGCACCCGACCTATACCATCGCCATGAACGCCGTTTGTCCCCTCGACGAGGACGAGTTCACCCATCGCTTGTGGCAAACCAATACCGAAGCCATCGTCGTCTTTCCCGAAGGCGTGGGCGTCTTGCCCTGGATGGTCTGCGGCACCAACGAAATCGGTATCGCCACCGCCGAAAAAATGAAGGAATACCGCATTGTCCTTTGGACGAATCACGGTATCTACGGTGCGGGAAAGGATTTGGATGAAGCGTTCGGCTTAATCGAAACGGTGGAAAAAACCGCACAAATCTATATGCTTACCTTTGGAAAAGTGCAGAACGTCATACCCGACAGCGGTTTGAAAGCCCTTGCCGAATGGTTCCGCATCACCCCGAAGAAAGGGATACTGCAATAAAAACAAATATCACGTTCCATAAAAAAACGCTCCGAAAAACGGAGCGTTAAATTAGGGATTATTCCAATTAGACTTCTAAAGGCGAAAGAAAACCTCATCCAAGAGTTAGTATCTCAAGGGTGAGTTTTTTGATTATTGATGAATACTCAAGAGATCGTCTATAATGATTTGGACATACAAATAAGTCAAAGAGGACTGCTGTCAAAATCGATGTTTGCTTTTCTTTCCCCTGATAGTAAAAGACAAGTTTGAGAAGTCGACAAATATAGGAAGGGAAAACTTTTGCGATTCGCTAGAAATTTGCTATAACATGTGCTATAATATATGAAGTACAATCGTGAGGTTTAGCAATGGATTATATTACAAAGATTATTTCTCTCAGAAAAAAACTTGCAGTATCACAAGAAGATTTGGCACACGAACTTGGTGTTTCTTTTGCAACTGTCAGTCGTTGGGAAACCGGGAAGAGTAAACCTAGCAAGCTAGCAGAGAAAGCTATTGACTTGTATTGTGAGAAACTAAAACTATTTGACAATGAAATGGAGGTTATAACTCATGAAAGCAGATAGAAACAAGACTATCGACATTTCTATTGAAAAGGGAAAACAATATTTAGATAAGTGTATTAGTGTCGTGGAGAAAAAGGATTTGACTGCAGTTCTGGATAAAACGATAATTGGAGATACTCTTCAGGTAATGCCATTATTACCACATAATTTCGTTGATTTACTTATTGTAGATCCTCCCTACAATTTGGATAAAAACTTTAATGGGGCTAAATTCAAAAAAACATCAGATGAGCAATATTATGAATATACAGATACTTGGGTTAAAACAGTCTTACCATTGTTGAAAGAAAACGCAACAATATATGTGTGCTGTGACTGGCAATCGAGTCCAGCCATCGGCATGGTCTTAAAAAAGTATTTTCATATTCAAAACAGAATAACCTGGCAACGCGAAAAAGGCCGTGGTGCTCTTTCAAACTGGAAAAATGGCATGGAGGATATTTGGTTTGCAACAAACAGTAAATCATATACGTTTAATGTCGAAGATGTAAAGATTAGACGAAAGGTAATTGCGCCATACAAAGTTGATGGAAAACCAAAAGACTGGGAAGAAACTGAAGACGGTAATTTTAGAAACACATATCCCTCTAATTTCTGGGATGATGTGTCAATTCCGTATTGGTCAATGCCTGAAAACACTGCGCACCCAACACAAAAACCGGAGAAGCTACTTGCCAAATTAATTTTAGCAAGTTCCAATCCAGGTGATATTGTTTTTGATCCTTTTTTGGGTTCTGGTTCTACGTCTGTTACGGCAAAAAAACTAAACCGTCATTATGTTGGTATAGAGCAAAATGAACAGTATTGTGTTTGGGCGGAAAAGCGCCTTGAAATGGCAGATATAGACAAAGATATACAAGGTTACACAAATGGAGTTTTCTGGGAAAGAAATACTAATGCTCTTCAAAAAAAGAAAAATAGGTGAGAATGTCGCCTTCGGAGGTAACTAAGGATGTATAACAAAGTAGTAATGGATCAACTGATTGCATTAGTTGAAAAAAACAATGGAATTGGTGATAAAGAAAAACTCTCTAATATTGTTCAAAAGGAATTCTCTCTTGTTAAGGACAGAAAAGTATTTTCAGGTGATTTTTTTGCTATACGCTTCAGTAAATCTGAAAATCGTAGAATGAGTAATACGGTGTTGTCATTGTCTGCACTCCAAAAATACGATGATAAGCCGTTTGTTGTATGTATTGTTTCATCGACAACAAATTATCTTCTGCTTGCTAACACGACATTTCTAAAGAAAATAAGTCATTCATCTCAGGAATTGCGCATGGATAATATCAAGGGGAGTTTTAATGGCGGAGACATTATGTCCGGTTTTCAGACAATGGATAATATGCCACAGAATTTCCAGTCATTATTCGCATATCATGAAGGTTTTTCATTTCAAGACAATCTTGAAAGATTAGTAGAGTCAACAAATGGAATCGTTGGTAGAGTTCAAAAATTTAAGGTAGATAAGGTTGCTAAGTATAGTATTTTGTCAACAATACAGTTGGCAGATGATTTTGTGAATTCTAATTGCTATAACGATTTACGTAAAGACTTAGACGAACGTGTTGCAAAAGTACAAGGGGAAATTGCCATTGCAGCCTTCATAAATAACGTCAATTTGCGCGGGCGAATTATTGAATACTTAATCACAGATAACGGTTCTACACTCAAAGAACAAATAATGAAAGCCTTGCGCGATAACAAACCACTTCCACAATTTAAGACAGAGGATAAACTAGGCGATTATTCGAAAGATTATCCTTCCTTTAGTACTGAAACGGATATTAAAACAAAGGTACTTTTCCTTGATGGAAATCCCAAAGCATATAACATTGATAAGCTTCTTGAATTTTTGGCAACAGATAAAGCCGTATACATGATTTATCTTCTAGGAATTGATGAAAACGGCAAGACGTTTGCAAGACTATGCTCTATTTATGATGAACGACTAATTCATAATACCAATGTCATTCATCATTGGGCTGGGCGAAATTCAAGAGGTGTTGCACAATTTATAGGATTAGGATTAACACAAATTCTTGAAGAAGAAGATAAAACTGTCGTCTCAAAGCAACTTGCTAAGGCATATCTCGAACAGCTGATTGATAGATAATAATACTTCTCAGTAAAACGAAAGGATCTTATATTTAACAGTTAAGTCCTTTTTTTTGTTGCCCTAAAGCTTAAATACCTGAAAAGAATAATAAATCTTACTTGTAAAGTACCCAATACTATTAGAGAACTTTTTAAACAACATTACTATTGTTTTCCTATATAATTAACTAAAAGTTTTAATTTTACTCTAATTCGTCTCCGACTAGTTTGGGGACTTTTTTATTTTCTAAAGTTTTTTTATTTTTTTGGGACTTTTCCGACTGCACTTCCCATTTGTCTATTAGAAAA
>DCGI01000059.1 GCA_002315475.1 Christensenella sp. UBA1782
CTCGTCACCGATGCGGGAATGGTAAGGGACGTGATACCCGAAGTATTAAATGCGGAATCTCCGATGGCCGTTAATTTCGTCGTGTTCCCGAAATCCACCGTTTCCAAAGAAGAACGACCGTAAAAAATTTCATCGGGTAACGTTTCTAATTGAGAACCGTCTTCAAACGTCACGCTTGCCAAACTGCTACAGGCGCCAAATACGCCCCCACCGATACTCGTCACCGATGCGGGAATGGTAATAGAAGTGATGCCCGAACCGGCAAAAGCGTCGTCCTCGATAGTCAGCAATGCGGTAGTGTTCCCGAAATCCACCGTTTCCAAAGAAGAAAGATCCTTAAAGATTTCTGCCGGTAACGTTTCTAATTGAGAACCGTTTGTAAACGTAACCGTTTTTAAGTTTGCACAACCTTCGAACACAGGCGTATCAATATCTGTAAGCGAAGCCGGTAAAGTGATTTCTTGAATATTTTTATTCGCAAAAGCTTGCGCACCGATCGTCGTGATACCCTCGTATAAAGTGATGGTACATTGGGGAGCATCCGGGTACAAAGCACCTACACTCACGAAATATACCGGAATGGCCGTAACTTTGCAACCTGTTTCAAAAGAAACCGATGCCAAAAAGCCGTTATTCGAGAAACATCCCCGTCCCAAGCCGGTAGCGGTAACGGAATTCGGCACGGTAACCGCTGTGAGATTGCAATCACAGAAAGCATATTCTCCGATAGTTTTTAAGGCACCGTCACTTTCAAAGGTAAGCGTAGCCAAGGACGTGCAACAGTCAAAAGCATTGTCGCCAATGGTTTCTATATAATTCGGTACGGTAAAGGAAGTCAACTTCGTTCCGTAAAACATATAATTAGGAATGGTATTATATGTATATCCGCTTTCAAAGGCGACCGATTGAAGCTTACTGTTTTGGAAAAGAAAATTACCTAAACTCGTAATCGTACTCGGAAGGGTAATGCTCGTAACGCCGGCTTGGTAAAACGCCGATGCCCCGATGGTCGTCAAAGATCCGCTTGTGGCAAAAGTAAAGGTCGTCAAGGACGAACAGCCGGAAAAAGCCTTTTCACCGATAGAAACGACGGCCTTGCTCAAAGTTACGCTCGTAATCGTGGTTTTGTCCTTGAATGCGGAATCTGCGATTGTCGTAATACTCTTATTGTCGATTTTTTCGGGAATGACCACTGCGGTATCGGTACCGAGATAGGAAACAATGGTATCGCCGCCATCGTTGACGGTAAACAGTTTTTCCCAAACGGCATAGAAGGTAACGTTATTATCCTTAACGGTTACGCTTTGTCCCGTCGTAACGTTCGGCGTGGCAGACAGTTTTTCGTCTTGTGCCCAACCTAAGAATTTATATCCCGGTCTGGTCAAGGTAGCCGCTTGTACGGTATGGGTTTGTCCGTCCTTACCCTGTTCGTACAAGGTATCGTCCTTCGGAAGGTCACCGCTGACGGTGGACTTTAAGGATTCTTCCACGTTATAGTCGTAAGTGACCGACAAGCCTTGCTTTTCCCAAATGCCGTAGAGGTCGACGTTTTTGGTGATAGGATAGCTTGCACCCGCCGAATAGGTCGGTGTGGTTGCGTTCTTGTCGGCATCCCAACCCAAGAAGGTGTAATTCGTAATGGAGAAAGTATTCGATGCCTTTAAGGTGTCGTTGGAACCCGACTTGATAGCCGAACCGGTCGTGGTGGAGTCGGAAACACCCGTAGCCGAAGCAGGAGGATTCTTATGATAGGTGATTTTACCACCCCAAATGGCGTAGATGTCAAGGTTACTCGTTACGCCTGTTATGTGAGCGGCAGAATCGTATTTCGTTCCCGTACCGTCGTCTTTGCTGTTCCACTCGATGAAGGAATAGTCTTTCTTATATACGTCACTGTATTGACTTAATACGTAGAAGCCTGCACCGTTACCGGTGTATTTCGTCACCGTAGAGCCGGTATGCACGTCGTGGAAAGTGATTTTACGAGTGGTGGCTATCGAAAAACTCAACACAGAACCCTCAAAGTCCGACCAACCGTATTCTTTGTCCCATTCGTCTGCGGTCATGTTGTTAACAAGCATGATACCTTGCGTCATAATGTTGGAATAACTATGATAGAATGAATGACTATAATTTCCATCCATATCGCTGATTGAGAAACTGGCATAATTGCTAAAGTTATCGCCAAAGCCCATGCTGGCTATATTTGAAACAGAACTCGGTGGGTCATAACTCATGCTCACAGATTCGTAGTAAGACACGCCTGAACCGACGGAAATGTTTACAGAGTAGTATGGATCATACGCCTCTGCGGATGAATCTGCGGTCGGAATGGCAAACACCATACCCAAACAGCACACTGCGATGGCTACCACGATAAGCAAGTAACCGATTGTTTTTCTTTTTGTCATAAAGAATTCCTCCTATCTGTTAGACAAATAATGATAGACTGTAAACCAGTCTAATATAATATTATACCTATTTTGAAAAGAATTGCAATAGTTTTGCCCCACATTTTTCAAAATAAATAATAATATATTATTATATTCCTTTTTTTCCATTGCGTTTGCCGTCTTTTCCCCGCCCCGCAAGTCGGGTTCCCTCTTTTTTCTCGGACAAACCTTTCTTCGTCGAAAAAAGTTACCTTGCAAAAAAATCTTTACAATTTCCTTTTTTTGTCCTACAATAAAACCATATCGGAAAAGGGAATTTCGTTCCGTTCCTGCCACCCTTGTCCCGAAAAAATCCGACCGCTGCCACCGAACAGGAGGAACCATGCAGTACAGAGTCCGACAAGAATTCTTCTCTCTAAACGAGCGTTTTACCGTCAACGACGGAAACGAACGACCCCGTTTTCAAGTGGAAAGCTTACCGTTCTCCCCGCAAAAAACCTTTTGCGTTTACGACGTGCAGGGGTTGGAATGTTTGCAGGCGAGGATGAACTTATTTCAGTTTACGGGAGAATTTCGCTTCTATCGATGCGACCGAGAAATCGGCGTTATCACCCAAAAATTCCCCGCTTTTCTTCATCAATTTTCTATGGAAATTCTCGGAAAACGTTGGACAATCGAAGGCAATATCTTCGGCAATACGTTTTCGATTTTTGAAGGCAATACCGCTATCGGACGGGTGGAAAAAGACCTCTTTCGCATACGGGACGTTTACACGTTGACGAGCTACATAGACCGATACGACGTATACCTTTTGGCTTCTTTGTTGTGTATAGATTATTGGGTACATCCCAAGAGATAAAGGTAGGTAGATTATGAAGTATTTGATTGCGTCCGACATACACGGTTCGGCAACCTTTTGCGAAGAATTGCTCGACCGTTTCCGAGACGAAGAAGCCGACAGGCTTATCTTACTCGGCGACTTATTGTATCACGGTGCCAGAAACCCTTTGCCGGTGGGATATAATCCGAAAAGGGTAGCCGAACTCCTTAATTCGGTAGCCGATAAAGTCCTTTGCGTGCGAGGAAACTGCGACAGCGAAGTGGATGCGACCGTCTTACGATTTCCGATATTTTCCGAAATCGGGTGGTTGGAAATCAACGGAAAAGTCTTTTATTTTTCCCACGGGCATCACTTCTCGAAAGAGCATCCTTTTCCCATGCCGAAGGATTCCGTTTTCTGTTCGGGACATACCCACGTTCCGCACTGCGAAAAGGTGGACGGCATCCTCTACGCAAACTGCGGTTCGGTTTCTCTCCCCAAGCAAAACAGTCCCCGTTCTTACATCGTTACCGACGGAAAATCCTTGATTTGGAAAGACATCGACGGACTCTTTTTTCCGAGTATATTTGGCAATAAAAAAAGGCGTTTCCGACAGCGGAAACGCCTTTTCTTTTCGGGTAAAAATTATTGGTTTTGTCGTTGCATGATTTGCCTTGCCAGTAGCGATAAACGGACGTTTTCCACCACTTCGGGAATATCGGCGTTTTGGATACCGTAGACGAAATACGGCACGTCGGCGTGAGAGTGTCCGCCCTGCCGATACATGGAGTCGGCGAGTTCGTTTTTGCTCTCGCCGTCGTATTGCAGATTCCCCGTTTCGTGGTCGGCGGTGACGATGATGCAGGTATCGTTCTTATTATCGTTATAGGCACGCTCTACGGCTTTATCGAAGGCCACGAGTTGTTGCGCCATGGGTATGATTTCGTTATTGTGGCTCTTTTTGTCGATATAGCTTCCTTCCACCATCAAAAAGAAACCATTTTCACTTTTCTGCGACAGATACGCCGTCGCAAAACCTACGAGCTCGTCGAGTGTAGGCGTCTCCTCCGTACTTTCCCCGACCGATATTTCGGTAAAGGTGGCGAGCAACTTTTCGGAAGTTTCGTAGGTTTCCAAGTCGGAATAGGCGGTGACGAGGGTGTATCCGGCAGAAGTTATTTGCGTCGCTCTCGTTTCCACTTCGCTCCGTCCGCCGCAGATAAACAGGTCTATGCCCGAAGCCATTTGCGAAGCGAAGATTTCGTCGGTTAAGCTTCTGCTCAATGCGTGCGCCGAAAAAGAAGCGGGCGTCGCCCCCGTCATGGTTTCGGTGGAGATGATACCCACCGCTTTACCGAGTTTTTTCGCATATTCCGCCATGTTTTCCACGTTTTCCTTGTCTAACATGGCGATTTTACCGTTTTGGGTTTTCTTTCCCGTCGAAAGAGCGGTTCCGCCCGCCGCACTGTCGGTCGGCGCAAAGAGGGTTCGGGAATCGGTTCGGGACTGTCCGCAAAGCGACAAACTCCGCATAAACAACGTTTTACCGGCATAGGCTTCCCCTACTTGCAGATGTTGAAACCCCATGCCGTCGCCTATCATAAAGATTACATTCTTTTTTGCGACGAGTTCGTACGAATAGCCGTCGAAGTTTTCGGCTTTTTTTACCCGTACCGAATGTGCTACGGCATAGACGCCGATGCCTATCCCCGCAAAAATGCAACAGGACAGCAAACACACCAATACCACGCGCACCGTTTTGTTTTGAAAAAATTTCATTTTTCCTCCGTAATATCGTTTTTTGTTTCAGTATACCATAAATCCGTTTGAATTACCATAGGAAACATTGACGAAAATCAAAAAAAATGATAGTATGTACTATATTTATTTCGGGAGAGGTAGCTATGCTTCGAAAAATCGGTAACGGTATTATCAAATATAAAGGTATCATTCTATTCGTCTTTCTTTTGCTTTTTGCCGTTTCGGCGGTCGGGACGGTCTTTTTGGTTCTGAACCGTGACGAAAAAATCAATTCCGACATATCGAGCTATTTAAGCGAGGACTCCCAAACCAAACAGGGTTTACGCTTTTTGGAAGAAGAATTCGACATTCGCGGCTATGCGACTTTCGTCATTCGGGTGGACGAAAACAACAACGGCAAAGCGCAACTCACCGAAAAAATCAATAAACTGCTCCAAAACAAGAAAATCACCGCCGTCACTTGGTACGGCACCTTGGAAACCGTAGACGGCACCAATCAATCGTTGGACGAAATCATCGACGTTCTTGCCGACAATAAAGACTACCTATCCGACTCGTTGGAAATTTTGAAAGGAAACGGTCTCCTCTCCGACGTCGCCGCCATCAAAGCCGTTTTGGAATTGGCAAACTACGCCGACACCGAGGTGGTAGACGTAACGAGTATGCAGAATTATCTCCGACAGGGGACGGGAGAGGCGGGCGTATACGATTACGTTCTGTTGATTATGTTATCTACCGACGGTACGGGGGAAGAAAGCTACGCCCTTCTTGACGGCATAAAAGAAGAATTCTCCTACACGGCTTACGCCTCCGCCGGTACGATAGAAACGGCGGAACGATTGCTTTACGACACTTTGGAAGACTTACCTTGGTTCTTAATCGCCGGTATTTTGATTGTCTTCGCCATTCTTTTCCTGACTTCTTCCGGTCTAATAGAACCCTTTATCGTATTGATTTCTCTGTTTGTCGGCATCGTCATCAGTATGGGTATGAATTATCTTTTCCCGTCGGTGTCTATCATCAGTTTTGCCATCAGTTCGGTTCTGCAACTCGCCATTACCGTCGATTATGCCGTCTTTTACGCCCATATTTACAACCGTAAACGGGAAAAGGAAAACCCCTTGGAAGCGACGGGCAGTGCCTTTAAGGAAGCGACGGGCAGCATTTTGGCAAGCGGTCTCACCACCGTCGGCGGTTTCGTCGCTCTGTATTTCATGCAGTTTTCCATCGGTGCCGATATGGCGAACGTCCTCATCAAAGGTATTCTGCTTTCCGTCCTCACCGTTTTAATCGTGCAACCCGTTTTAACCTTTATTTGGGATAAAAACATTCAAAAGTTTTCTTACGTCCGTTTGAAAAAAGACAAAAAACCAAAACGTTCCAAAGGTTTCCTCGTCAAGCCGATAGCAAAGTTTTCGGTCTTTGCGAGAATCGTCATCGTCGTCCTTGCGGTAGGCTTGCTCGTGCCTTGCTATCTTGCGCAGTCGAACGTACCGTATAGCTATTTGGAACTTTACGAAAAATCCGACGAAACGTCGGAAGACCGTCTGTCCAACGAACTCGGCAATCAGTTGATTTTGGCGGTGCCTTACGAAATTCAGGCGGACGGCAAAACCCATCGGGATTTTCTCGACGAAATCAAAAAAACGGGCGGTGACCGTATCGGCAGCATTTTATCCCCCTTTGAAGCCGTCAAGGTGGACGAAGAAATTTTGTCGACGCTTTTGGAACTGACGGAATCGGACGAATACTCGTTAAGCGACGTAAAGACGCTCGTTACTTCTTCTTCCTTCCAAAGCACGTTGGAGACCTACGGCATCGAGGATCCCGAACGGCTCGCCACCCTCTGCAAAGATCTCGTCACCAAAATCGACGGAATCAACCTCAGCGGTGCCGAAAGCTATTTCCGCAAAATAGACGGCAAATGGTACACCCTCTATTCCGTTTCTTTTAACGGCAACGCCGAAGACGAAGAAGCGCAGGAAATCTATTCGAAAATCGTCAAACTTTGCGACGGATACTTCGGTAAAAACACCTGTCACGCCATCGGTATGGTGATTTCGGGATATGAAATGGCGCAAATCACGCCGAACGACTTTTTGACGGTTACGTTGGTTTCCGCCGCCATTATCTTCTTAATCGTGTTGCTTTTGTTGAAAAACCCTCTGAAAAGTTTGCTCATCGTCGTGTTGATAGAGTTGGGTATTTGGATAAACCTTTCTTTCTCCTACCTTGCGGGCGAAAGCATCAACTTTATCGTTTATATCATCATCAGTTCGGTGGAATTAGGTTGTACGGTGGACTACGCCATTCTGTTTGCCAACACTTTCGAGAAAAACCGAGACCTCTGCAAGACGGGCAAAGAATGTGCGATTTTGACGGCGACCGAAGCCGTTCCGTCCATTCTGACGGGGGCGCTCATGATTTGCGGCGTGTGTACGGGGATGTACTTCATCAGCGGTAATATCATCATTCGACAGCTCGTCGGTATCCTTGCGCGGGGCGCGGGAATCAGTTTTTTACTCGTGACCGTCGTCATGACGGCGATTTGGAGTTTCTTCCCGACAAAGCGGAAAAAAGTGGATTACGCTTCGAAATTACAATCCGTCGAAGAAGAATTATCGAAGAATACCAAGAAATAAGTATAAAACAGTACCATGTTTTCAAAAACTGTGGTATACTATACGAGAAAATTTTATTTGGAGGTTTAACCAAGTGCAATATACGTCTAAAGTAGAAAGTATGGTTTGCGTCAAAAAAGGCCCGAACCATGGTCCGGCACCGATCCCCGAAGAAGGGAAATGGGTGCAATCGAAAGAAATCGCCGATATCAGCGGTTTTACGCATGGTGTAGGCTGGTGTGCTCCCCAACAAGGCGCCTGCAAACTCACTCTGAACGTCAAAAACGGAATCATCGAAGAGGCTCTCGTAGAAACTCTCGGATGCTCCGGTATGACTCACTCCGCAGCAATGGCTGCCGAAATCCTTCCCGGAAAAACCATTTTGGAAGCGCTCAACACCGACCTCGTTTGCGATGCCATCAATACCGCTATGAGAGAATTGTTCTTGCAAATCGCTTACGGTCGTAGTCAATCGGCTTTCTCCGACGACGGTTTGAAAGTCGGCGCCGGTCTGGAAGATCTCGGAAAAGGACTTCGCAGTCAGGTAGGTACCATGTACTCCACCAAGGCGAAGGGCGTCCGCTATCTCGAACTTGCCGAAGGTTACGTTACCAAACTCGGTCTGGACGAAAACGGAGAAGTCATCGGTTATGAATTCGTCCGTCTCGGTCAAATGATGGAAGCCATTACCCAAAAGGGAATGGATCCCGCCGAAGCTTTGAAGAAATTCACCGCTTCTTACGGACGTTTTGCCGAAGCCGTCAAGACGATCAATCCCAGAGTGGACTAAGGAGGTCAAAATGGTTACATTTGAAGGTTATGAAAGTAGAATTGACAAGATTAACGCTTGTCTGAAAGAATATGGCATGAAGGACCTCGAAGAAGCCAGAGATCTCTGCCTCTCCAAAGGCGTAGATCCCGATAAGATCGTACGCGGCGTACAAAACATTTGCTTCGATAACGCCGTTTGGGCATACACGCTCGGCTGTGCCGTCGCCATCAAGAAGAACTGCAAAAAAGCCGCCGACGCCGCCGAAGCCATCGGTATCGGTTTGCAAGCGTTCTGCGTGCCCGGTTCGGTTGCCGAAAACCGTAAAGTCGGTTTGGGACACGGCAATCTTGCCGCCAAACTTCTTCGCGAAGAAACCAAGTGCTTTGCTTTCGTCGCCGGTCACGAATCTTTCGCCGCCGCCGAAGGTGCTATCGGTATCGCCCGTTCCGCCAACAAGGTTCGGAAAGAACCCCTCCGCGTTATTTTGAACGGTCTCGGCAAGGACGCCGCCTTTATCATCAGCCGTATTAACGGTTTTACGTACGTACAAACCCAATACGACCAATTCAAAGACGAACTCACCGTCGTGAAAGAAACCGCTTACAGTAACGGCGAAAGAGCAAAGGTTCGCTGCTACGGTGCCGACGACGTCAACGAAGGCGTCGCCATCATGATTAAAGAAGAAGTGGATGCCGGTATCACCGGAAACTCCACCAACCCCACCCGTTTCCAACATCCCGTTTCCGGAACGTATAAGAAATGGGCTTTGGAACACGGCAGAACGTATTTCTCCGTCGCTTCGGGCGGTGGTACGGGAAGAACCCTCCACCCCGATAACATGGCGGCAGGTCCCGCTTCTTACGGTATGACCGATACGATGGGCAGAATGCACAGTGACGCACAATTCGCCGGTTCTTCTTCGGTGCCCGCACACGTGGAAATGATGGGACTCATCGGTATGGGTAACAACCCGATGGTCGGTGCCACCGTAAACTGCGCCGTTGCCGTAGAAGAAGGTATGAAGGCGTAATTCTTCCTTCCGTTTTTACAAACAAAAATCTCTCCCCGAAAAGGAGAGATTTTTTTTAATACGTTTTCTTGAAGATATATCTTGACAAAACCCTTTCGTTGTTTTAAGATAATCCTATCAAATCATTTTACAAAGGAAACAAAAAGTATGCAGATTTTCAAAAACGTTCGTATCCGGCAAGCACTTTCCCTTGCGTTTAACGTAGCCATCGTGGTGTTGACTTGGTATTCCGTTTTATTGCTTATTTTCGGAGACGAAAGCGGCAATATGACTTTGGGTTCACAAACATTCCGATATTTTACCAATCTATCCAATATCCTCGTCGCCGTAACCGCCTCCCTCTTGATACCGTTTAATATCAACAGTTTGCTTTCGGGCAAGGACGAAATCCCCCTGTGGGCACTTCTGACCAAATTCGTAGGGACGGTTTCGGTAACGGTAACTTTCTTAACCGTCGTCCTCTTCTTAGGCCCCACGATGGGCTGGGAAATCATGTTTGCGGGCCCCTGCCTTTTCCTGCACTTGATTACCCCGCTTCTCGCCATCCTTTCCTTCGTACTGTTGGAAAGCAACTTAAAAATCAAGTTTCCGTACTCTTTTCTCGGCTTGGCTCCCACCTTCGTATACAGTTTGATTTATTTGTTTACCGTAGCGGTAACCAAAGTTTGGCCGGACTTCTACGGCTTTACGTTCGGGGGAAAAATGTGGACGATTCCGCTCTCCTTACTTGCCATGTATATTGCAACCTACGCCTTTTCTCTCGGGTTATGGAAGCTCCATAATCTCTGTGAAAAGCGGTTACTTCACTAATTCGTTTTACACAAAAAAAGTCGTGCTTTTCGGCACGACTTTTTTTATGTCCGTAACTTGTTTACAGAGGCATTTCCGTAAATTTCTTGCCGTAGTAGGCATTGAGATACATCTGTTTGATTTCGCTCATAAGAGGATATCTCGGATTGGCTCCCGTACATTGATCGTCGAAGGCTTGTTCCACCATCGCATCCAAACGGTTCTGGAAATCCTGCTCGTCTACGTTATAGTCTTTTATCGTGGGTTTGATGCCGACACGAGCTTTTAGGTCGTCTATCGCCTGAATCAAGCGATCGAGTTTTTCTTGATCGGTTTTTCCTTGTATTCCCAGAGCATCGGCGACTTCGGCATACCTTGCGAGTGTGTGCGGATACCCATATTGCGGGAAAGTACCCATTTTGGCGGGGACTTCGGCGGCGTTAAAACGGAGGACTTCGTCGATCATCAAGGCGTTGGCTACGCCATGGGGGAGATGATGAAAAGCTCCGAGTTTGTGTGCCATCGAGTGGCAGACACCCAAGAACGCATTGGCAAAAGCCATACCCGCCATCGTGGCGGCGTTCGCCATTTTTTCTCGGGCTTCGACGTCGATTTGTCCTTTATCGTAGGCACGCGGAAGATATTTGAAAATGGTTTGTAAAGCCTTGACGGCGAGTCCGTCGGTGTAGTCGGTCGCCATCATGGAGGCTATCGCTTCGAGGGCATGGGTGACGGCGTCGATACCGCTGGCTGCGGTCAGTCCTCGGGGTGCGCTCATGTGAAAATCGGTGTCGACAATCGCCATCTTCGGCATCAGTTCGTAATCGGCGAGAGGATACTTGACACCCGTTTTTTCGTCGGTGATGACGGCAAACGGCGTCACTTCGGAACCGGTACCCGCCGAAGTAGGAATGGCGATGAAGTAGGCTTTCTCGCCCATTTTGGGGAAGGTGTAGACACGTTTCCGAATATCCATGAAGCGCATCGCCATATCCATAAAGTCCACTTCGGGGTGTTCGTACATCACCCACATGATTTTGCCCGCATCCATTGCCGAGCCGCCGCCGAGGGCGATGATGCAATCGGGTTTGAAGGCACGCATTTGCTCGGTACCCTCTTTTGCGCAAGCCAGCGTGGGATCGGGTGCCACGTTAAAAAAGCAGGTATGTACGATGCCCATCTCGTCGAGTTTGTCGGTGATAGGCTTGGTATAACCGTTACTATATAAAAAGCTGTCGGTTACGATAAAACATCTCTTCTTGTTCATGACGGTCTTTAACTCGTCCAACGCAACCGGTAAACAACCTTTCTTGATATACACCTTTTCGGGTGCTCTGAACCATAACATATTTTCTCTCCTTTCGGCTACCGTTTTGATATTGATTAGGTGCTTAATTCCTACATTTTCGGAAACGCTGTTACCGCCCCAACCGCCACAACCCAGCGTCAGCGAGGGAGCGAGTTTGAAGTTATACAAGTCGCCGATACCACCCTGCGAAGAAGGGGTATTCACTAAGATACGGCAGGTTTTCATGCGGTGGGTAAACTCGGCAAGTTTGGCTTGCTCGGTCGAAACGTTCAGATAAATGCTCGACGTATGACCGTAACCGCCGTCGGCAATCAACTTTTCCGCTTTCGCAAAAGCGTCTTGTATATCTTTGGCTTTGTACATTGCCAAAACGGTAGAGAGTTTTTCGTGGGCAAACTCTTCGCTCGGCTCCACGCTCTGCACTTCTCCGATCATCACTTTTGCCCCTTCGGGTACGGTGATTCCGGCAAGTTTTCCGATGGTAACCGGTCTTTGTCCCACGATTTTTGCGTTCAACGTGCCGTTGATCAAAATGACTTTTCGTACCTTTTCGGTTTCTTCGGGCGTCAGAAAATAGCATCCTCTCGCAAGAAACTCCCCTTTTACTTTTTCGTAAATGCTCTCCGGCACGATAACCGATTGTTCGGAAGCGCAAATCATACCGTTATCGAACGTCTTACTGTGAATGATAGAATTGACGGCAAGGGTGATATCGGCGGTTTCGTCGATAATGGCGGGGGTATTTCCCGGACCGACGCCGACGGCGGGTTTTCCGCTCGAATACGCCGCTTTGACCATGCCCGGACCGCCGGTAGCCAAAATAATATCGGATTCTTTCATGACGAGATTGGTCATGTCGAGAGAGGGCACGTCTATCCATGCGATGATACCTTCGGGTGCGCCCGCTTGTACCGCCGCTTCCAAGACGACTTTCGCCGCCGCAATGGTGGACTTTTTCGCTCTCGGATGGGGACTGATGAGGATACCGTTTCTCGTTTTCAAGGCAAGTAACGTCTTAAAAATGGCGGTTGAGGTGGGGTTGGTCGTCGGAATTACC
>DCGI01000068.1 GCA_002315475.1 Christensenella sp. UBA1782
CCTCTAGCGTGACAGGCTAGCGTTCTAACCAGCTGAACTACCGGACCGTATGAAAATTAGGTTAGCAAGGTGCGTTTTGGTGGGCCTTCACGGACTTGAACCGCGGACCAATCGGTTATGAGCCGACCGCTCTAACCAACTGAGCTAAAGGCCCTCGTCTTAGGTACTTTACTTAGGTGGTCGGGGTGAAGAGACTCGAACTCCCGACCCCATGGTCCCAAACCACGTGCGCTACCAAACTGCGCTACACCCCGTTTGCATTTCCTGATTGACGATACACAGTATACAATATTACTTCGGATATGTCAAACATTTTGTTGCACTTTCTAAAAACTTTTTTTAAGCGTTTTGATTGGCTCGGCGCACCGAAATAATGCTTTTTTCGGTAAGAAGTTTGTTGATAACCTCGGCAATATCTTCCGTCTTTTTGATTTCAATGGTTATGTGAATAATCATTTTATCCCGATTTCTTGTTTGATGGGTATTGAGCGAAGTAATCGACAACTTCATTTTGATAATGATATTGGTAATTTTGGCAATAATGGTTCCGTCGTTGTCGCTTTCGATGACGATGGGTGCTTGGAAAGAAGATATGCGGTCCTGGTTCCATGCCGCCCGAATCAAACGTTCTTTTTCAAAGTTTTTGATATTCGGACAGTTTTGCCGATGTACCATAACCCCCCGTCCCCGCGTAATGTAGCCGATGATTTCATCGTTCGGGACGGGATTACAGCAGCGAGCGATATTGATAAGGAATTCGTCATACCCTTCGATGATGATGCCGGAGGCGTGGCGTTTGGGTACGGGCTTGGAAAAATCGGTGACGATCGGTTTGTTTTCCTCTTCCAATTTCTTTTGAAAATCGATCAAGCGGAACAAAATTTGCGACACGCGGATACCGCCGCATCCTATGGATGCGTACATATCGTCGATGTTGTTAAAAGAATACTTGTCAAAAATGATTTTTAGGGCGTTTGTCTTGATTAAATCGGGTAGTTTACACCCTTTTTTGGTGGCTTCCCGCTCCAACGTTTCTTTCCCGAGCTTGATATTTTCCTCTTTCATGCTCTTTTTGAAAAAGGATTTTATTTTGGCTCGAGCCGTCGGCGTGACGGCAAAATTCAACCAATCTCGGGAAGGACCTTTGGATGCGGACGAACACTCTATTTTGACGACGTTGCCGTTTTGCAAAACGGTATTCAGGTGTGCTTGTTTGTTGTCAATATATACGCCTACGCAGGTGTTTCCGATTTCGGTGTGGATATGGTAGGCAAAATCAATGCAGGTACTTCCTACCGGCATATTGACGACTTTTCCGTTGGGCGTAAAGACGTAAATTTCGGTAGCGTTTACGTTGGTTTTCAGTACTTCCAAAAAGTCGGTAGAGTCTTTTAAGTCGCTTTGTACGTCCATGACTTCTCGAATCCAACTGAATTTTTTGTCCAATTCCGTCATGTCGCCGGTCAGCCGACCTTCTTTATATTTCCAATGCGCCGCAATACCGTATTCGGCGATTTCGTTCATTTCGACGGTACGAATCTGTACTTCAAAGATTTGTCCGAAGTCGGTAATGATCGTCGTGTGCAAACTTTGGTACATATTCGGCTTGGGGGATGCGATATAATCCTTGAATCTGCCCGGCATCGGTTTCCACTTGGAATGGATTACACCTAATATCGTATAACAGTCTTTGATGGTGTCGACGATGATTCTGACGGCAACGATGTCGTAGATTTCTTCCAAAGTCTTGTTCTGTCTTTTCATTTTTTTGTAGACAGAGTATAAATGTTTTGGGCGACCTTTTATTTCATAACGGATACCCAAATCGTCAATTTCTTGTGAAATATCATCTCGTATTCTTTCCACGAGCTTCATGCGTTCGTACTGTTGTTCACCGAGTTTGGAAGATAGAAAATGATAGTCTTCGGGAAACAGATATTTCATCGAAAGGTCTTCCAGTTTGGATTTGAATCCGGAAATACCCAGTCTCCCCGCTATCGGCGCGTAGATGTCTAAAGTTTCTTGCGCCTTGACGATTCTTCGTTCGGGCGGTAAGTAATCCATCGTCTGCATATTGTGCAAACGGTCGGCAAGCTTGACAATAAGGACTCGAATGTCTTTTGCCATAGCAATAAAAAGTTTTCGGATATTCTCCGCTTGTTCTTCCTTTTCTCTGTCTACGTCTTTTACGTCGATAGAGGTTAATTTCGTAACGGCTTCCACCATTTCGGCTATGCCGATACCGAACTTCAACGTAATGTCTTCAAAGGTGTAATGCGTGTCCTCGATGACGTCGTGCAATAGAGCCGCAATAATGCTGTCGGCATCCATGCCCAAATCCAACAAAATGGTTGCTACCTGAATGGGATGGGTAATATACTCCTCCCCCGAGCGGCGGAACTGCCCCTTATGTGCTTCCGTCGCAAAATCAAAAGCATATTGTATGGCAAGAAACTCATCTTGGGTGTAGCTGTCTTTGACGCGCTTTAGAAAGTCATGCATTTTTTTCCTTTATAAATTGATATAAGTCGGATGTTTCGGGATCGACTTTTTTCGTGTTTACTTTTAGTATACCTTCTTCTGAGAAACTTAGCAAATCAATTTCCCATAAAATATAAGAAGCCGCTAAAAAATCTTGGTATTCATGGTGCTCTCGGTCGGGCGAAGCCGAATAATACTTCTTAAATTCGGTAAATTTCGTGTCGGCAAGTTTTTCTCGGTAATAGCGGTAGACTTTGCGTAAATACTCTGTATCCACCGAAAACTTTAATAAAAAACGGGCTTGTGACGGCTTCCTTTCGATTTTCATACCGTTTCCTTTCAAAGAACTTGCCAATTTTTTCGAATACAAATCGGTAAAAACCGCCTTTTCGTACAAGGCAAAGGGAAATTTTCCGTTCGGGATAAAGACGATGCCGTCCCCTAACGAAAGGTTGTCGCTATCGCCGCAATAGACGGGTAGGTTCGGGTTTTCATGCAGTAAAGCGTCTACGGAATTTTGAAAAAAGCAAATATATAAGGTGTAGCCCTTTTTCCCGTTTGTATCACATGTAGACGGTTTTTGCGGAATGAATGTCCGAAAAAAGTGTTCCAGCGTGTCGATTTCGGGTAGATATAACGAATCATAGTAGAATTTCTTTACACGACACTGGATGGTTTCCCGATTTTGGTAACAATTCAGTTCAAGAAAGTAGGTTAGTCCGTACGGATTATTCTGTAAGACGGGTAGCTGGCTTCTGCCGTAATAAAAAATCGCTTCCGTTGAACGATATTTTCCTTTTATGGAGCTTTGTGTACGTCCGAAAGTGTTAAACTTTATCGAACAGTCGGGATCGTAAAAAACGGGTGCGTCGTTCATTTCGCCGTAAGGTTCCATACGGGCAATATCTCGATAAACATCGTACGTTATCTTTGAAACGGGTAGTTCAAGATCGTAGTATTCCCGTCTGATAAACAGTTCTTCCGGTTGTTTTTGCATCCAAGCCGTATATTTTTCCATAAGATAGGGAAAATCCTCTTCTCGAATAGATAAACCCGCCGCTTTGCTATGTCCGCCGAAGGTTATGTATCTATCTTTGTACTCCGAAAGCATGTCAAAAATATTGATTCCGTTTATGCTTCTTGCCGAACCCGAAAGCTTCCCTTTGTCCTCACCGAAAAGAATGACGGGCATATTCATATAGTTACATAGTTTAGAACAAACGTTTCCGATAATGCCTTTTTCCCATTTTCCACGCAACATAATGAATTTATGATCGATAAAGGAATATGCCTTTAATTGTTCTTTTGCTTCTTCGAAAATGGTTTCCGTTATTTTTTGTCGTTCTTCGTTCTGTAATATAAGATTATCCGCCAGGAGCGATTGTTCGGTCGTATCCTCGCTGATTAAGAGTTTAACGGCGGTTTCGGCAGACTCGATACGTCCCGCCGCATTCAATTTCGGTGCTATATTGAAAGAAATGTTGCCGGTGTTAAAACCGCGATAGCTGCATTTTGTTTTTTCCAATAGTATCTTGAGTCCGCTGTTACATTTCCCGCTTCGTATGGCTTTTAAGCCTTCTTTGACTAAGATTCTGTTATCTTGTACGAGCGGAACCATGTCGGCAACCGTCGATATGGTGCAAATATCTATGTAACGGTAAGCTTCTTCTTCTCCGTACATGGCTCGGATGACGGTGTATGCCACGCCTGCCGCACAGTATTGCGTCAATTCCGGTGAAAAAACGGGATTCATTTTCAAACAGTTCGGGAGTTCGCCCTGTATTTTATGGTGATCGGTTATCAAAACTTCCATTCCTAACGATTGCGCATAAGCAACTTCCGCTTTGGAAGTGATGCCGCAGTCGGCCGTCAAGAGTATAACGGGATGAAATTTTTCTTGGATTCTTTCGATGGCGTTTACGTTTAAGCCGTACCCGTCGTCTTTTCTCGTCGGAATAAAAAAGTCTATTTCGGCTCCCCTCTTCTTAAAGCATGAATAATAGATAGCGGTGGCACCGATACCGTCGCAGTCATAGTCTCCGTAAACGACGATTTTTTCTTTCTTTGCCACGGCGACTTTTAATCGCTCGGCTATTTCTACGCAATCCGAATATAACGAAAAATCGGTGAGATCTTTTATCTCGCCGTTCAAAAATCTTTCTATTTCTTGTTTTTCGGTTATCCCTTTACAATAAAGCAACTGTGCCAAATACGGACTGTTTATACCATAGCTCCGTATTTCTTTTATTTTTTCGGGATCGGGTATTTTTCTTTGTTGTATTTCCATAAAAATAATAAAAAAATGTTCCGCCTTTTTTGCCGGTAAAAAAACAAGCAAATAAAAGCGGAACAAATAGAGCAAATTATGCGTTCTTCTTCTTGAATTGACGATTCTTGCGTTTTGCTTTGGCTTTCTCTCCGATCGTCTTAAAGTCACCCCACAGAGGAGAAGCGATAAATACGGAAGAATAGAAACCGGCAATCAAACCGAAGATAATGGGAAGACCGAAGGTTTGAATGGAAGACACACCCATAGCGACCAAAATAACCATAACGACCAACGTGGTGAACGTCGTATATATCGTACGTGTCATCGTCGAGAAAATGGCGTTGTTGATTACGCCGGGAATGTCGATATTTGTACCCGATTTTTTCAGCGGTTTAATCTGAGAACGAATCTTATCGAATACAACGATCGTGTTGTTAATGGAGTATGCGACGATGGTGATCAAGGCGGCTACGATGCTGTCGCCGATTTCTACGTAAAAGATTACGGTGAAACTCATCATGATGATCAAGTCGTGCAACAAAGCCACGATGGTGGCGAGTGCACTGTAAAAGTCGAATCGAATAACGATGTAAATCAACATGCAGGCAAGCGCTACGGCTACGGCGATGGCGGCTGTCTTAATAAGGTTTTTACTGGACGTATTGCCGATTGTGGTAAAGGTAATACCGTTGTCCTTAATTTTGTCGATTTGACCGTTTTTGGACATTTCCAACAATCTTGCTTTGATAGCGTTATTGGTATCAACCATCGAAGAAGCATCTTCGCTTCCCTTTTCCTGTGCGTAGTTTACATATTGCACGAGAATAGTGCTTTCACCGCTCGATTGATCGCGGGCGATTTCGATTTTGTTTTCTTCGGCTACCTGTTTGATTACGGCAAGGTTGGCATCAAAATTCGTCGTGTTTGCTTTGGCATCTTCAAATTCAATGGAGAGCAAAGTTCCGCCCTGAAAGTCAACGCCGATATTGGCGAAGTATTGATACCTATCGCTGGCTTGATAACAAACGCCGGCAATCAACATTGCCAAAATTACGACCAAAGGTACGATATAGAATATTTTTCTTTTTGCAAAGATATTTACTTTTTTCAGTTTGCCGATAAGGGCATTCCATTTTGCTTTTACGTTTTTCATGGCAGACCTCCTTATTTCGAAACCGTTTCTTCTGCGGGTTTGCAAGTATGCAGAGCATAGAACTTTTCGTTTTCGTCGTTGAATGCCAAGAAGCAATTCATAAAGACTCTCGTGATGAATATTGCGGTAAACAAGGAAAGAATGATACCGATAAGCAACGTGAGTGCGAAGCTCTTAACGGAGGACGAACCGAATATCAACATGATGATGGCACCGATAATGGTGGTGATGTTGGCGTCCAAAATAGTGACGAATGCACTCTTGAAACCACCCGATACCGCCGAAGGTATCATTCTGTTGCCGATTGATTTTTCTTCTTTAATTCTTTCAAAGATAATGACGTTTGCGTCGACTGCCATACCGATACTCAGGATGACACCCGCGATACCGTTTAAGGTAAGTTCTACCCAAGGCACCAACGCAAGCAACACAACCAACAGTTCTACATAAATAATCAACGCACAGCTTGCGGCAAGTCCCATTCCTCTGTAAGTGAGGCAAAGGAAGATACAGATGATGCCGATACCGATGACGGCGGCGATTAGGCTCAATTTGAACGCCTCCTCACCGAGAGATGCACTGACTTTTTCGCAAGTGTTCATACGGAATTTTACCGAAGTGATACCCGCTTGAATTTTAATTTGATATTGGTAAGCTTGATCGTAGGTAAATCCACCGTTACCGCCGGTAATACTCGCATTACCGGTCGTAATGGCGTCGTTGACGGTAGGAGCCATGAGTTGTTGGTCGTCGATGTAGATATAGAGGATTTCTCCCTTTAATTCTTCGGTGACGGCGGCAAACTCTTTCGTACCTTGTTCGTTAAATTGGAGAGCAAGGTAATAGCCGTCTTCGGAATCATAAGCGAGCTGACAGGTTTTGATATTTCCGGTACCGTACATTTTAATGGTGTCTTCGTCGGAACGGAAGGTAAGCGTAGCCGAGTCGCCGATAAGTTCCATTAAGGATTCGGTATCTTCCAAGCCTGCGACTTCGACACGAACGTATTTGTTGCCCGAACGATTGACTTCTTCGACGACGGCTTCGGAATAACCGTTATCGAACAGTAACTCTTCCAAGTTACTCATGGCGCCGGCGATATCGTCGTCGGTCACTTCCAATTCATCGTCACGATAACATTCGTATTCGGCATAGATACCGCCTTTTAGGTCGATACCGAGATCAATGCCATTGAAAATCCAAGTAAAATCGTAATCGGTATCCGCTACTTTGAAACTATCCTTTCCGTTCAACGGAATGGTAAAAAGTAACAAAAGTAAAAAGATAACCGTAACGACAGACAGTATAACGATTGCTTTTTTCTTACTCACTTGAGGTGCCTCCGGTGTTTTATCTCAAATATTATACCTAATATGAGAGAATGTGTCAAGTTTTTATATTTATAATAATAATATTATTATTATTCTTTTGCCATTTTTTCGATTGCGGCAACGGCTAAGGAACACTCTAACCGCTTTTTGGTCAAGATACAGCCCATTTCGTACTGTGCATCCGTTTTGCCTGCGTATTGCAGAGCGTTTGCCGTACAACCGCCCCCGCAGTTATATTTTGCAAAACAGTCGGTACAGTGCGGTTTGTTCAATACGCAAAGTTTTGCGAATTCGTCCCGAACGGCTTGGTTATCGACGCCGGTAAAGACGGTACCTAAACGGTATTTTTCGTCCCCGCCTACAAAACGGTGGCAAGGATATAATTCTCCCGTAGGAGAAACCGCCATGTATTCGGTACCGGCACCGCATCCCGTCAAACGTTTATCGGGACAAGGTCCATGTTCTAAATCCAACATGAAATGGAAGAAATTAAACCAATGCTTGCCGCCTTGACTGCGTCGCGTCAAATACACGTCGGTAAACTTTTCGTATTCTTGACAGATGCGCTCGATATGTTCTTCTTTGAGTGCCATCGGAGAACTCTCCGGCAAGACGACCGGTTCGGCGGATATTTGGTCGAAGCCTGCATCGTTCAAAGCTATAATATCGTCGCAAAAGTCCAAATTCTTTGCCGTAAAGGTGGCTCGGACGTAATATTTTTTATCTCCGCGTACCGCACGAAATTTTTTGGCGTTTTCCAAAATGATTGTATAGACGTCTTTCCCGTTTCGGGCATGGCGAACGGCGTTATGAGTACTTTCTCGACCGTCGATACTCAAAACAACGTTGTCCATCGTTTCGTTCAGATAGCGTATGTTTTCGTCGTTGAGAAGCAGGCAGTTCGTCGTCATGGTGAAGCTGAAATGCTTATCGTATCGACCTTCTGTCTCTCGTGCGTAACGAACGACCTCTTTTACGGTAGCCATATTCAAAAGAGGCTCCCCGCCGAAGAAGTCGATTTCCAAATTTTTACGTTTTCCGCTGTTGGCTATTAAAAAATCCACCGCTTTGCGTCCCACCTCGATAGACATATAATCCCGTTCGGTATTATAATTTCCACCGCCGGCGAAACAATACTCGCAGTTTAGATTACAATCGTGACAAATATGCAGACAAAGGGCTTTTACGATTTTGGAATTCTTTATAAAATGCTCGATTAAGGGTTTTGTGTTCAAAACGCCGTCTTTTTCGAGGGCAAGTAATTCTTCTTCGATTTCGCTTTTGTCGGGAATGTCCCGATAGTCTGTTTGTTCATCGGACGATAATGTTCCGTATTTGTTCTTTGCACATAAAAAAGCAGAACGATCTACATTGAGCAGACTTCCGCTTTCTACGTCCCATAAAAAATAATACTGTGTTCCCGTCCGGTTATATCCGAAGCAGTAAACCATGGATTAGATATCTTTTTTCGGTTGGATATGAATCTTCTCTTCTTGTTTGCAGGATTGGTTTCCGACGGTGCAGCTGGTCTTGCAAGCGGATTGGCAGCTGGATTGACATTCTCCGCATCCGGTTTCATGTTTTTTGGTTAAAGTTTTCGTGTAGACAGTTTGAATATGTTTCATAAGAACTGTACCTCCTTAGAATAATATCAATATTATAATCGTTGATGACGGATTTTGCAATCATTTTTTGAGGGGTAATTGAATATTCTTTACTATCAAACACAATTTTCGGTCTTTGTTGGAGGAATTATGGCAAAAATATCGAAACAATTTTGGATGGACGTCGTGAAAACGGTCGTCCTCGCCCTTATCGTCAGTGCGGTCGGCGTACTCGGTTTATCCCTTTTGCTGGGGTTTATCTCGCTCGATGAAAATATCCTTATCGGTATCAATCAAGCGTTTAAGGTGGTCAGTCTGCTCGTCGGGTGTCTGCTCGGCTTTAAGGAAAAAAAGAACGGTTTTATCAAAGGACTTCTTTCCGGACTGTTGTTCGGCGTGTGCTCGTGGCTGTTGTTCGGACTGACTTCTTCCTCTTTGGAGTTTTCGCTAACCACGTTAACGGATATCGGTTTAGCGGGTGCCATGGGGTGCATAGCGGGTATTATTGCCGTCAATTTAGGAAAAAAACAATAGAAAAAAGGCTTACCGAGTTTTCGGTAAGCCTTTTTTTCGTAAAAAAGCGTAGTAACTTATTTTGCGGCGCCGTCGTCAACTTTGGAACGGATGGCATTTTTTACTATCGTCATTTTGGTCGGTTCTTCGTCGGTTCCGACGTTGATGACATAGTAATCGGTAGCGGGATCATATTCAAGAATTTTTCCGACGATTCCGCCGATAGTCATGATTCTGCTACCGATTTGAATGGAATTCATCATTTCTTCTTGCTTTTTCTTTTGTTTTCTTTGCGGTACTATGGTCATTACGATCATCAAGACGAGGAAAACGCCGAGGATGATATAAATGTAGTAATCGCTGAATGCAGCCAATAAAGTGTTCATTATTACATCTCCTTTTAATAGATTTATTCTATTCTACATTATTTTTTTAATTTATGCAAGCATTATTTTATATTTTGTAATTCTGCATGAATTCATCGCGAAAATCCAACAATCTGTCTTCCCGAATGGCTTGTTTGATCTGTTCGGTAAGACGGTGCAAAAAGCGAATATTATGGATGGAAAGTAACCTTCCGCCGAAAATTTCGTCGGTATTGATTAAATGGCGGACGTATGCTTTGGTGTAATTACGGCAGCAATAGCAGTCGCAACCTTCTTCAACGGGACTGAAATCTTCCTTAAAGGTAGAATTGCGGATGGTAATATCCCCCTTCGCCGTCATGGCGGTTCCGTTTCGGGCGATTCTGGTCGGAAGGACGCAGTCGAACATATCGATACCGCGACAAACACCTTCCACTATACAGTCGGCACTCCCCACGCCCATGAGATAACGAGGCATATTTTCGGGATAATACGGACGAAGCGCATCCAACATTTCGTACATGACGGGTTTGGGTTCTCCGACTGAAAGCCCGCCCACCGCTATACCGCAACGGGCATAGGGCAAAGATCGTTTGGCACTTTCTATGCGTAAATCGGGATAAACGTTTCCTTGAATAATGGGGAAAAGCATTTGTTTATCGGGTTCGTTAGCCACTTTGTAACAACGGTCGAGCCAAGCGAGCGTTCTTTCCATGGCGTCTCTCGCCTTTTCTTTGGCAATCCCCCCTTCGGTACATTCGTCGAAAGCCATCATAATGTCGCTCCCGAGCGCTTGTTGTATTTCTATGGAACGTTCGGGCGTAAAATAATGTCTGCTACCGTCGATAAAACTACTGAACGTGCAACCGTCATCGGTAATTTTACGCATGGACGACAAAGAAAAAACTTGAAAGCCGCCACTGTCGGTTAATATCGGCCCGTTCCAATTCATAAATTTGTGAAGTCCCCCCGCTTTTTTTACCAATTCGTGTCCGGGACGCAAATATAAATGGTAGGTGTTACTCAAAAGGATTTGAGAACCGACTTCTTTGACTTCTTCGGGGGAAAGGGATTTTACCGTTGCCATAGTGCCTACCGGCATGAATACGGGGGTTTCGATGACACCGTGCGGTGTAGTAAAACGTCCGATTCTGGCACCCGACTGTTTGCAAACTTTTACGACTTCGTACTTAAACATAATTTTTAGTCCTTTCTTATAAAATCAGCATGGCGTCGCCGAAACTGAAAAAGCGGTATTTATCGTCTACGGCGTGCTTGTAGAGTTCCAACACTTTTTCTCTCGTCAAAAAGGCACTGACCAACATAATCAACGTCGATTCGGGCAGGTGGAAGTTGGTTATTAAACCTTTGACGCACTTGAACGTATAACCGGGATAGATAAAAATATCGGTATCCCCTTTCTTAGCCGTCAACAAACCGTTTTCGTCGGCAACCGATTCCAAAACCCGTACGCTCGTCGTGCCTACGCAAATCACCCGTCTGCCTTCGAGGGTGGCTTTGTTGATTTTGTCCGCCGTTTCTTGATTGATTTCGTAGTATTCGGAGTGCATCTTGTGTTCCAAAATGTCGTCCGCTTTGACGGGACGGAACGTCCCCAAACCCACGTGCAGAAGAACTTCGGCAACGTCGACGCCTTTTTCTTGCAGGCGAGCAAGAAGCTCGGGGGTGAAATGCAAGCCTGCCGTCGGTGCGGCACTGGAACCCGGCGTTTTGGCATAAACGGTTTGATACCGTTCTTTATCTTCCAGTTTTTCGGTAATATAGGGCGGGAGAGGTACTTCGCCGACGCGAGAAAGGATATCCTCAAAGACGCCCTCGAAAGAAAACTCAATTTCTCGCACGCCGTTATCGCCGACGGCGTTGATTTTTAAGGATAATTCTTCGTTGACGACAAGGCGTGTGCCGATTTTGGCTTTTCTTGCGGGACGAAGCAAAGCTTCCCATTTGTGCAGGTCTATTCTTTTTAACAAAAGGATTTCGTATTCTCTACCCTTTTCGTCAAAACCGAACAAACGGGCGTTGATGACTCGGGTATTGTTGACGACCAAAAGGTCGCCCGCTTGCAATATATCGTAAATATCATGAAAGATTAAGTCTTGATAGGTATCCGTTTGTTTATTGTAGTACAGTAAACGACTGCTGTCTCTCGGATAAACGGGAGTTTGTGCGATTTGCTCTTCGGGCAAATCATAGTAAAAATCACTTTTTAACATGCTGAATCATCTCCGTCGGGATTGAGATCGAACAATCCCGTATTATATAATGGAATACCTAAGTGTTTATAGGCACCTTGCGTACAAATTCGACCTCTCGGAGTTCTTGCGATAAAACCGAGTTGCAACAAATACGGTTCGTAAACGTCCTCGATGGTATTGGCATCCTCTCCCGTCGATGCGGCGAGGGTTTCCAAGCCGACGGGACCGCCGTTGAATTTTTCGATAATGGTTCTTAAAATATTGTTGTCTGTGGTATCCAATCCCAAACTATCCACTTCCAAACGGGAAAGGGAGGCTTGTGCAAGGGGCAAATCCACGATGCCGGCATTTTCGTATTCTGCAAAGTCCCGAATACGTTTTAGGAGTCTGTTACAGATACGAGGGGTTCCGCGGCTTCTGCGAGCGATTTCCGAAGCGGCATAGTCGTGAATACGGATGCCGAGTATGGAAGAAGAACGGTGCACGATGGACGTCAGTTCTTTTTCGTTATAGAGTTCCAAGCGGAAGACCATACCGAATCTATCCCGCAACGGGGCACTGAGCATGCCCGCTTTTGTGGTTGCCCCCACCAAAGTGAAGGGTTCGAGCGGTATTTTCATGGTTCGGGCACTGGGGCCTTTTCCGATGACGATATCCAAAGAGCCATCTTCCATAGCCGAGTACAGTACCTCTTCGACGGTGGGATTCAAACGGTGAATTTCGTCGATGAAAAGGATTTCTCCCGCTTGCAGATTGGTTAATATGGAAGCAAGGTCTGCGGCTCGTTCTACGGCGGGCCCCGTCGTGATGCGTATGCCCGCCCCCATTTCGTTGGCAATAATGTGGCTAAGCGTGGTTTTGCCGAGTCCCGGAGGACCGTACAAAAGGACGTGGTCGAGGGTTTCTCCCCTCTTCTTTGCCGAAGCCATAAAGACGCTGAGATTCTGTTTGACTTTTTCCTGTCCCACATAGGCGTCAAGGGTTTTCGGACGTAATTTGTTTTCGGACTCGTCGGTTTCCAAGCGATTTGCCGAAAGTAATCTTTCTATATCTTCTTCCATACCCCCTCCTTTTACAGCATCCGCAAAGCCAGTTTAATGAGTTGTTCCAAACTCGTGGCTTGTCCCTTGCAGGCTTGTACCGCTTTGACGGCTTCGTTTCGACCTATACCCAAGCCGCGCAGAGCGAAAACGGCGTCTTCGACGTCTTTACTCATGGTCGGTGCGGTTTCTTCTTCGGTTAGCGGTAAATCGGCAAGTTCGGCATGGATACTTTCTTTTAATTCCAAGACGATTCTTTCCGCCGTCTTTTTTCCGATTCCTTTGACTTTGGAAAGGGTTTTCGTATCCCCCAAAACGATACAGGAAATCAAGGACGTCAGTTCTACGCCCGAAAGGATGGTTAATGCACCCTTAGGGCCTATTCCTCCCACCGAAATCAGTTTTAGGAACATATTTTTTTCTTCTTTTGTGTAAAAGCCGTATAAGGTAACGCCGTCCTCGCGAACGGCAAGATAGGTGTAGATACGAGCGAAAGGGACTTCGCTGACTTTGGCAAGGGTGGTGGAAGAAATATTGATTTCGTATCCCATCCCCCCGTTATCGATGATAACGTATCCTTCTCCGTATTCGGCAACCTGTCCTTCTATGTAGTTTATCAAGACTTCCTCCTCAAAAGAAAATATATTATTCATAATACCTTATTTAGGCGATTTAGTCAATAAAAAACAAGGCAGAACATAGAATCCCCGTCTTACAGAAGGTTATAAAGGCTTTCTCGTATATCGGGATAAGAGTTCGGCGTTCTTTGGCTTTGCGGTAAGGACAGAGAGAAATCTCCTTTGATCGTTCCTTCTTGCAACACAAGAATACGGTCGGCAAGCAAAACGGCTTCTTCGGTATCGTGCGTAACAAGGACGACGGTTTTCTTGTTTTCTTCCAACAAATGCAGCAACAAAGCCGTCATTTTCTTTTTCAAGGATATGTCCAATCCCTTAAAAGGTTCGTCCAGTAGTAATATTTCGGAAGGATAAGCGAAAGCTCTTGCCACCGAAACCCTTTGTTCCATACCACCGCTCAGTTGGGACGGAAAAAGCTTTTTCGCATCGCCGAGTCCCACTTCGTCTAACACCTTTTGAATGATTTTTTGACGTTCTTCTTTGTTGCGGTAGACGTTTCTCAAAATAAAATCTATATTTTGCTCTACCGTATAAGAAGGAATCAAACGAGGGGTTTGAAAAATATATCCGACGGAAGCCGATTTTTTGAGAACTTCTCCTTCGTAAGGAACGGTTTGAGCGATAACGTTCAGAAGGGTGGTTTTACCGCATCCCGAAGCCCCCATAACGCACGTTATTGCTCGTTCGGGAAAGGTACAGGAAAAGTTTTTATAGACGGTTTTGTTTCCGTAACGTACCGATACGTTTTTCAGTTCCATTTTTTATCCCACCTGATTACGAGTTTTTTGATAAGAACAACGAGTATTTCCAAGAGATAGCCGAGTACGACGGCGACAAGCGTCCAAGCCAATAAAAAGGAAATTTCAAAGGATGCGTAAGCTGTTTGTATTTTTCCTCCGATACTGTCGGATAATACGGTCAGTATTTCGGCCGCAACGATTACTTTTAAGGTCAAAGAAACGGTGGAGCGACAACAGTCGAATATCGCATTTGCCGTTTGCGGCAGATAAATGCCGACGAATTGTTTGTAAAGCGGTACTTTATAGACTTTTGCCATTTCCGTTAAATCTTTATCGACCGCCTCGACGGCGGTACGAATACCGGAATACAAAACGGGAAAAGCAATCAAGAATCCCACCGCTACGGCAAGAATCTCGGATGTGGTAAAGGCGTAAAGTATTAAGATGACGGCAACCGTCGGTGCCGACCGTAAAACGGAAACAATCGGCAATAAAAATCTATGTAGAGGTTTACAAAAAGCCAATACAAAGGCGCAAAGAAAGGAAATACCGAAACAAAGCAGAGTTCTTGCCAGACTTTTTCCGACGCTCACCCAAAAGGACGGTTCCCGAAAGAGCAGGAAGAATTTTTTCAGTACTTCGGTCGGTTGCGGTAAAATCAAAGGATTGTTTTTTCCGTAAGCCGCTATCGCCCATACGAGGAAAACGAACAGGACGGCAAAAACGGGAAAAAGGATCGTTTTAAGAAGTTCTTTTTTAGATTTCATGGTTAAAACAGTTTTGCTTTTTCGCTATCCCAATCGATGACGTTCCCTTGCGAATCCTTCGGAAAGACATTTTTTAAGAAAGAAACGATTTGATTCTTCGTTTCTTCCGTCAACATACTTCCGTCCGTTTCGCATCGAGGAACGGACGGGGCGGGGAAAGAAGCAATTTCGTAGAGATTTTCTCGAGCAAAATCGTTTACTTCATCGGGATGAGCGGTAATCCAGTTTTTATTCTCTTCTAAACAGGCAAACAGTTCGGTCATAAACCTTTGGTCGTTCGATAACGAGGTTTTCACAAATAAACCCGCTTGCGGATAGGTACTTTCTCCCGAGCAAAGGGCGTATTCGTTTTGTAGGTTTACTTCGGAGGAAAAACCGAATTTCGTTTGAAAAACGGTGGCGGCAGGCTCCCCTACGAC
>DCGI01000105.1 GCA_002315475.1 Christensenella sp. UBA1782
TCCTCGACGACACGTTTACGGGCGGTGCACTGATGGAAGGGAATTATTTCTTGCATGAGGATATTACCTTAACCGAATCCATTGTCATCCCGCCGGACGCTACGGTCAATATTTGCTTGAACGGGCATTTGATTAACGCAAACGGAAATATTGCGTTCCGGACTATCGGAAATCTAAACGTTTATAACTGCGATACGAAGACCGAACACAAGTATTCCGTCGACGAAACGACCTACCTCGCTACGGTAGGCGAAGGCGAAAAGACCTTTAAGGGCGGTGCCATTTATAACGCATCCGGCAAATACGGTTCCGTCGTAACCACTAAAACGGAAAGCGACGGAAGTGATTTTGATGGAGTCAATGCCAATCAAAAGGTAACCTTAAACGGCGTAACCGTCATCGGTAACAAGATTACTTCTGCCAATACGGGGACAACTACCTTATACTATTATGCCGGTATCATCACCGCCAAGAACGTCAAGATGACCAACTGCAACATTTTGCACAACTACGCTTGCAGAAAGGTTACCGAAACGGGCATCTATACGGCGAATATTCAATCTTACGGACAAATCGTTTGGGCGGATAGTACCGTTGAACTGGATACGGTCAACGTCCATAATAACTATTCTTCGCTGACCTCTACTTCGGTTTCTTGGCTCTACGGCGGTTTGGTGGCTTCTCGTGTCGTTGACATTAAGAATTCTTCCTTGAAAGACAACAAAGTGGATAATCCCACCTACATCAACGGCGGTCTTATTTACGCCCAATATAAAGATGCGGGTCAAGGTACTTTGCAAATAACCGATACCACCATCACCGGTTCGACCGTTTATGCAAGAGGTTATATCTACGGCGGTATTGCCAAGGTCGATAAGGCGTTAACGACGGACGGCTTGACGGTCAAGGGTAACCTCATTACGCATATTGATGAAGATCCGGCAAAGGCTGTCGAACTCCAAGGCGGATTATTCAATGCAGATACCATCGATTCCGTCACCGATTCTGACTTTAACGAAAATACCGTTACGATCGGACAAGCCGAATCATTGAACGGCGGACTTTTCTATCTTAGAAATATGGATAAGACCAAGGATACCGTTCTTCAGGACAGCGAGTTCAAAGCGAACAAATTTAACTTGACCGTAGTGGAAAACAGTAATTACGGATTTAGCGGTTTTATACTGTATCTGAATTCTTCAAGCAGTAGTAGCTACCGTTATGTTTTTAATAACGTAACCATAGACTCCAATAAGGTAATCGGTTCTTTGAAATACGCGTCGGGCATGGTGGAAGTATATAATGCGGACTTCATCAATACGTTTACGTTCACCGACAACACCGTTACCAACAGCAAGGCAAACGCCGTAGCGACAAACCATGCCGGGTTCTATGCTGCCGGCGGAAAGACGAACGTCAGCGGTCTCGTTACCATGAAAGACAACCTTTATAACGGTAGACAGACGAACTACGTGTTCTATTTCTCTAACGATCCGAAATGTACGATCGTCAATACCGAATTTTTCGATAAAGAGTCTAAAATAGGATACACCGTCAACGGTATGAATGACAGCGGAAATATTCTTTGTGCGCAAGACGGTTACGACTTCTTTGACGACGGGGTATTCACTTCGGATAATCCGAGATATTATGTATATGTAAACGGTATCGATAATCACGTATACATGTCGGGACGCGTCTTCGCACAACCTACCGACGAGAATTCGTACGAATTCATAATCGATTGGACGGGTTATGCCGCTACGCAAACCTATCAATGGTACCGAGTGTCGGCTCCCGACGACGTTGCGTTGTCAAGTCAAACCTCGGCGAAATTCAAGAATCCCGACGAGGTCGTTTTCGGCGAATACTACTGTATCGTTGCGGGTAAAAACGGCAGTACCGTAGATTTTGAAATCAAGAGTGATACTATCAAATTTACGCCCGTTTATACCGATCCCGAAGAATCCAACAATTATACCTACGGCTACGATAAAAAACAGACGGAAAAGAGCAACGTTGACGTTTCATTTAAGTGGTACGAAGTGGAAGAAAGCGACAAAAAACTGGATTTATTCAGCAAGAATGACGATTCTTCTACGGGTGAAGAAACGATTTTCAGTTGTTCCGTTTCGGAAAAATACGACAAAAAAGCGGGATATTGGTATACCGAAGGAGACGAAGTATTGTTATTCAAAATAACCGTTTCCCCTTGCGACATCATTTCGTTCGGATTGCATTTTGAGGAAGTCCCCAATCTTAAAAATTATACCGCGGTTCTGTTCTCGGTAGACGATCTGACTTTTGGAAGTCCGATAGTCTATGAATACTGTACCAATATGGCATTTGAGATCCCCGAGTCCTTTGAAGAAGACACCACGGTTTACGTGTACGTGGAATATTCCGTTGACAACGGCGGAGACTACACGTTGATGCCTTGCGAGTTCTTTATCGGAAAGATGACCGAGGGTGAAAAAATCGACAGTTCCAGAATCGTTTTGGACGATGAGGATTACGTCGGAGGCGGTCATACGCCGGCTACTTATGAGGATGAGAAAATAACGTTCACCGATATGGCGTGTATCAGAGTCAAATTAGGAAAATTCGAAACCATTATTTTTGATTCCGACGTAAGTATTTCAATTATGACCTATAAGAACGAATACGGTTCTACACCGCTCAACTGGGTGGGATGGCTCCCGTATAACGAGATTCCTTGCTTTACCGCCGATGACGACGCCGATTATTATTTCTATATTGATGCGAGCGGAAATACGGCAAATATTGCGCTTTCGACGCTCAATACCAAGGTTTATACCGAAATTTCCGGTCAAACGACCACCAAACTGACACCGTCGAAGAAGGGTACTTACTTCTGCGAAGCGACCTATACCGACGATTACGGCACGACGGTCGTTAAGACGACGCCCTTTATCGTAAAGGAATACACCGTCGTTTACGACTTGAACGGTGCTACGAGCGGAACGGTACCGACCGACACCGGAAATTATCAAGCCGGCGCAACCGTTACGCTTGCCGGAAACACCGGTTCTTTGGCAAAGACGGACTATAATTTCTTGGGTTGGGCGCTTACAAACGACGCAACCAAAGCACTTTCTTCGTATTCTGCCAAAGCGGACGACGCCGATACAAACGACGTCATTACGTTCTACGCCGTTTGGCAAAATAAAACGATAGACATAGATACCGAGCTGCAAAGAATCATTTACGACGGCACTGCAAAAGTACCCGTTTTGCAAGACTCGAACGGAGAAGCT
>DCGI01000016.1 GCA_002315475.1 Christensenella sp. UBA1782
TCGTAAACGAATTGGTTGAAGGCGAGTCCTACGGACTGTATAGCTCGGGAACGGTATTCTCTACTTCGCAAGATATTAAGAATTTCGATTTCCTCAACGTTAAAACGATTAACGACGGTATAGCGTTCAGTATTCGTTTTACCATCAACCCGAAGAGCGGATGTACGGCACAAAACGGCGGAACGACGTATAATATTTACGATAATAACTATGCGACAAAGCAAATTACCGTTCACGTGATTATTTCGAAAAAAACTCTGTACGTTACGCCCAAGTGCATTGACGAAAACGGTTCCAACAAGGTTTACGGTGAAACCAATAAGTCGGCGGAAGGGAAATTTACGATGGAATTCTTAGGCTTTGCGGAAGGGGATGAAGAAATCTGCTTGCAAGAAATTTCCGGTCAATATCCCGTCATCAACTGGAAAAACTTACCGAAAGACCAATATCAATCGACCGGAAAATATAAAATCAGCGGAAAAATCGGTTCGGACACCTTAGAACTGAAAAACTATGAATACGATTTCTCGGGTGAAATAGAGTTTGAAGTCTTAGCTTGTATTCCCGAGGTAGAAGTACAACAGTATATTGAGTATCAAGGTAAAGCCGTTACGCCTACCGTCATTCGTTACGGATTCGACGGTTCGAATCTGGATGAAAGTGCGGACGATAAACTGGGTACTTCGCAAAGAAAAGTAGAGTGCGTCGGCGTCTTGTTGAAAAATCAAAAGTACAGCTATACTCTGTTCAACGAGGATGAAACCTATTATGAAATCGGTGCTAACGGTATTCGAATCGACGATATACACACCAGTAACTTCTTAAAGCTTTCCGACGAACAAGGGAATCGGCTTGACGTCAATGAAATCGGTTTGTTGGATAATACCGTTTTCGAGCCGTTGGGTTCTTCGAAAGACGTAGGGTACTATCTGTACAAAGTCACGCTCGGTTCTTCGCAAAATTACACCGAGGTACCGCCTACCTATTATATCGTGGAAATTACCAAGAAAACGTTGGATTTGTACATGATTAACGGCGGAACCAACACAAGAGGACAAGGTTCTGCGACGAAGATTTACGATAAGAAAACCGATAATTATCCCGACTTTACCGTTGAATACAGCGGCTTCGTCGGGAACGATACCAAGACTCTCGGCGGCGATAGCTACTATGCCACCGTTTCGTTCTTGCACCAAACCGATCTTGAAACCTATGTCGGCACCAAAGATCAAGCGGGAACGGGCGACTTGAACGGTATCTTAATCAATCCGCTCTATGTTTTCGTAAACCAATACGGCGAAGAAATCAATAACGGTCAATATTTCCCCGTCAACGTGACGACGGAAGGCTATTTTGTGAAATTGATTGTAAACGATGAAGAACTCGGTTGCGGTTTGGCAAGTAACTATACCGTCAGGGTACAGTATTACGTCGAGGATAAGACAACCATGTATCCGAATTTGCAGATAACTTCTCGTTATGTGCAAGTACAGTACAATAACCAAACCTGTGCCAAGATTTCCAAAGTGTACGACGGTAAGACGACGGTCGACGAAGACTCCATTTCTTCGGAAAACTACGAATTCATCGCCGTCGAAGGTGAAGAAGAATCGGGACTTGTCGAAGGCGATACGGTGTATTTGAGCTTTATTTACGGTATGTGCCGTTACAACAGATCCGACGTTTACAGAGATGACGGTGCCGGAAACTTCATCAAAGACGACATTACCGTCTATACTTACGTCAATACCGATTTGTTCGGTGCCAACAACGTAGTCAATATGAACTACAAACTCTATTGGAAAACCGATAACCATTGTATAGAATTGTGCGGCGTAATCGAGCAAGCTTCGGCTTCCGTCGTGTTCTACTCCGACGCCGAACACACTTCACCCGCGCGGTCTCAGATTTTAACGACGTATACGGGAGATATGCAGGAGGTCTATCCTATCGTTCACGGTGTGGAAGACGAGAACTCCCCTTCCGGTTATGAAGAATTTACCATCGGTACCGACTATGCTTATCGGTATTATTCCGAAGAAATCAAGTACGACAGTACCGACATCGGCGCAACGCCCGCCCCGAAGAACTGTGCAACCTATATCTTTGAGTTGAGCATAAAGAACGAATCTATCCGTTCTCTCAACTACAAAGCCAGCGTCTTTGCCATCTATTTGATTATTCAAAAAACGTCGGTAGATATCGTATTCTCGGGCGATCCGAACCAAAACTACGGTGAAATTGCACAAGGCTTGAGCGCAAAGGCAAAAGGCGTCGGGGATTATACAAAAGATATCGACGTCAAGTACTATGCCTCGTACAAAAAAGCCGGTGTATCCGGAAGCGAAGGAAAGACGATCGGTTATATTGATTCTTTGGAAGGTTTCTCCGATGAAGTCGAGTCGATTGCGCAAGCAGATGCGGGTGTATATTATGCCGTAGCATACTACGAAAGCACAACAAACTTCTTAGAAGGGTACGCCTACGAGGAGTTTACCGTTTCCCGCAAGAAGATTGTCGGAAACTTTAATTATGCACAAGTTTACCGCTATACCGGTTCTACACCCTTGATTACCTACTACATCACCTTTGAAAATCAAAAGATGACGCCCGATTTACTGTTTAATCGTATCGAGAACGGGGAAGCCTTCCCCTATAACTACGAAATCGTAGACGGAGAAATCGTCAACGTTACCAAAGATTATCCCGTAGACGTGGGTGATTATCAGGTAAAACCGAATATCACTTCTATTGATAACTTTATCGTAACCGGATGCGATTGGGTAGATTTCTCCATTACGAAAGCCGATTTAGTGGTCAGTATCGTCAAAAAGACCATTAAAGAAGGTCAAACCTATACGCCCACCTACAGTATCAAAGGGAAGCTGACCGAGATTGACGACTCCAAACTGTTTAGCTCCATATCTTTCCGGTTCTATAACGCCGAAACGGGCGAAGAATTGGACAAAGAACCGACCAAAGCGGGTATTTATAAGGTAGAACCTTATGACGTGGTATGCGAAAACTATAACGTAACCTGCGTCGCCGGAAACCTTGAAATCAACAAGAATGTGATTGCGGCGAAAGTGGAGAATAAGGGTGTCGAAACCGGAAACAGTATCGTTATAGACGGTTCGTTTGCCTCGGATTTAGTCGTTAACATAACCGAAAAGCAGAACACCGAACAGAGTGAAATCAAGAGAACGTTTGATTCCTTTAAGGAAAACAACACGAGTTTTGCTTCCTACAAGTTGACCACCGTCTTTGAATTCGAGTTTGAAAACTTCACGTATTCCACCGAAAACGACCAAGAATTCGTGATTAAGTTGTATCTGCCGGATTTGATTAACAAGTTCCGAGGCGCCGAAAATGCCTTTGCTTCCTTCATTTATGCCGAGGAAGATGAGGGCGGATTGATTGCCGAAGAAGGCAAGTGTTATGTCGCCGTACTCTATCAAAACGGCTCGATGGAAATCGTGGAAGCCGAAGTGTCCGACGATTATCTCAGTGTCGGTACGAATAACCTGCAAATTAAAGCATTAAGCTTCCTTTCCACCGAAGCGGAAGAAGTAGACGATTCTATGGATTGGGTATTATACGTATGCATTGCGATAGCCGTAGCCATCATTGCGTTGACCGTCGTCTTTGTCGTAAGAAGAAAAGGAGAATGATGAAACAATTCAGTAAGAAAATTTTATGCCCGATTTTACTCTTGGTTGCCCTTTTGACGGCGGGAGCAATTGCGTTACCCGTCGCAGAAGGTGCCGAAGCAAAAACGCAAGAAAATTTATTTTCAATAGAACAGAAGAAAACCGTAACATATTGCGGCTCTGCTTATATTGATAATAGCGGAAATTTCGTAGATTTTGACGAAGACGAAGAAGTCTTCGATAACGTATTTTTTGATTCTTTTTCCTTTTTCTACGACGGTCTTCCGGTGGACGATTTGAAGCCCACCGACATAAAAGAATCCAATAAAACGTCGGTAGAAAAACCGGGTGAATATAATTTGAACTTCTCCGTTAACTATAAAGATACCGCGTATACGGTCAAGGACGTGAAAGCCTACGTGAACAAAATCACCGTAACGGTTTCTACGTATTTGAACGGAACGACCGACCTGACCATACAAGAAGGCGAGACGGTTTTGGCATCGTACGGTTATTCGGGGGCTTTGGAAGAACACTCCGAAAGCAAATATGTAAACGGTTTTCCCATTACGCAAATAAAAAGGAATTATATTACTTCGTATGCTTTTGTGCGGGAAATTCCGAAACAGCCGACCGAACGTCGTCAAATTACGGCGGCGTACGCTACCAGTGATTATTACGATTTCGTGTACGAAAGCGCGTATATCACGATACAAAGCGTAACCACCAATAAATTGATATACGGGGACAAAAAGAGTCCCGACGTGACGCTTATGGGTACTTTTAGTTCCATTTGTTCCCTTTCTTATTTGAATATCGGTATTGATAAAAGCAGTACGGAGTTTGCTCTCGTTTATGCCAAAGCCGAAGCTAAATATAAAGATGTCAATTTCTTTGACGAGTACCGAGAGGTCGCTTGCTATTCCGTCGATATTCTTTCGGACGGCGTGTCTTTGACGGAAAAAACGGCGGCAAACGTGTTACTTAAGACAAACCTTTCTTCCGATAAAACGTATAAGGTTATGGCGTTTTACAAAAACGGCGATTCCGAGATTCTCGATGCCTCCTATACAAGCGGCACCCTTCGTTTTTATTCTGCCGATATGGGCGATTTTATCGTGGTGACGCCGAACGAAGGGCTTTCGATAACCAACTATTTACTCGTCATCGGCGTGGGCGTTTTGACGTTGATTTAGTTGGTGT
>DCGI01000023.1:0-1898 GCA_002315475.1 Christensenella sp. UBA1782
CAAACGGGGAAAAGAAAAAGAACTCTTTGGTAGTGGCTTATAAGGGTTTTAATCCCGCACAAATGCCGTCGATATTATCGAAAACGCAATGTTTGGACTTTGCCAAGAACGACTTTTATCAACGATTGTTGGAATACTTAAAAAAAGTATTGGATGAAGAAGAGCCGAAGCGGGCAAACGAAACGAAACAAGCGGAAAGTTCTCCCGCCCCTCGAAAAATCGTTGTTTCCGAAGGGCATATTCACGACTATGAAGCCACCGTCGTTCCGCCGTCTTGCTTCGAAAAAGGGTATACCTTGCACCGTTGCGCCTGCGGGGAGGAATATCGGGATACGTTTACGAAAACCATCGAACACGATTATCGAATTCAAAAACGTGTAAGACCGACATGCGAAGAAAACGGAAAAGAAGAATACGCGTGTTCCGTATGCGGAGAAAAGAAAGAAGAAGTATTGCTCGCTATCGGGCATAGCTTTACCGATTGGGAAAAAACGAAAGACGGAAAGTGCAGTCGTTTTTGTCAAAACTGCGGCAAAGAAGAAACGACGACAATTGTTATACCGACGTATCAAACATATCAAAGAAAAGAGGACTATATCTATTTCGGACAGTACCCGCAAAGCAAAGTGACCGAACGTTGTTTAGTAGACGAGCTGAATAAACTTGCCGGTATCTTACCTAAAAATAATCCTTTATCACGCCTTTTTAAGAAAGAAGAAACAGGCAAGTGGACGTCTTATAAGTACTTTATTAGAAAAAAGAACGCTACCGACTTCATGTGGTATCAAGATGTCGAATACAACGGCGAGAAATACAGAGGCGTATACTTCACGAGTTATAGACCGTATTATACAATACTTAGCAGTAGTGCCGACAATAGCAATCAAGACAATAACGGCTATACCACAAGTACAATCTATTGGTTCCAATACGAACCGATCAAGTGGCGCATTTTGGAAGAAAAAGACGGATATGCGACCATCCTTGCCGAACTGATATTGGACAGTCAGCAATACGACTATGACGGCAATTACAATTTCAGTAAAAATTATGCCGACAGTACGATACGAGCATGGCTAAACAATACCTTCTACAATACGGCGTTTACTTCCTTGCAACAAGCGTTAATCCAAACGGTAACGGTGGATAACAGTGCAAGGAGTACCAACCCCGATAATAATGCAACACAATTGAACAGCGGAAACAACAGTTACGCCTGTAGCAATACCAACGACAAAATATGGCTGTTGAGCACACAAGAAGTGACGAAAGCAAGCTACGGTTTCAATACCGATCCGGACAACGATGATACGGCAAGAAGAAAGACCACGAGCGATTATGCTCGTTGCCAAGGGGCATATACAAGTACAAGCACCGATTACAACGGCAATGGCGATTGGTGGCTCCGTTCGCCGAGCTGGGACAATAGATACCGTGCGAGGTACGTCGGCTACGACGGCAATGCCGATAGCGGCTTCAATGTCTATAGGACGAATCTCGGCGTCGTTCCCGCTTTGAAAATTAGGCTCTCATAGCCTATCCCGCAAGAAAATCCTTCCGGCAAAATTATTTGCAAAGAAGTGTTGACTTTGCGGGATAGAAGCTCGCCCTTGGCGAGGTCGTTTTTCTCATCCTTTCTCAAAAGGAAAGCCTAAGGATTAGCGCACTGTGTGAGGATAGCGACTTTCTCCTTTGCAAGCCTGAGGCTTGGCGCACTGTGTGGGGATAGCGCTTCTCTCTTTTGCAAGCCTGAGGCTTGGCGCACCGTGGAGGATAGCACTTATCTCCTTTGAAGGGTGTGCTATACCTTGATAAATCTATAATATCCTCTATTTAACAAAGGACGTAATTTCATGCGGACAGTACATCTGTTTAACAACAAGCGGTAAAAGTTTTGG
>DCGI01000023.1:1958-10733 GCA_002315475.1 Christensenella sp. UBA1782
TCCTCCGAGCGTCTTTCTTCCAAACTAAAATACAAACCAAAAAGGAGTAAAAATGGTATCGATTTGTGGAATTGATTGTGAAAAGTGTACTTTTCGTACGAGTTGTCGAGGTTGTGAACAGACGTGTGGCAAGCCGTTCGGCGGGGATTGCGTTGCTGCCGAATACATTAAGGTCGGGGGAAGGAAGGCGTATATTGCGTTTAAGGTAAAATTGCTACAAGAAATCAACGAATGGCTCCTGCGGAGCGGTTTGCCGCAAGCCACAGAACCGGTGGAGCTTAGCGGTGCCTACGTCAATTTGGAATACCCGTTACCCAACGGAGAACGGGCGAAGTTCTTGGACGAACGGAAGATATATTTAGGTTGTCAAATCGAGCAAGAGGGTTTGGAAAGGTGCATCGGCGTGGTAGCCGATACCACTTTTATCCTTGTCGCAAGTTATGGCAAAAACGGAAGCAATCCGGAACTTATTTTGTATAAACACCGTTGAAAAAAAACAACAAAATATTAAAAAAACAATAGTATAATACTATTTGAAAAACGAAGGAGACGGTATGGAAAAAATATGCCAATGTTGCGGTATGCCGTTGCGGGAAGAAAAGGAGTTCGGAACGAATCTTGACGGCACGAAAAGTGAAGATTATTGCGTTTATTGTTATAAAAACGGCACGTTTACGCAAGACTGCACGATGGAGGACATGATAGAGCACTGTTTGCCGTTTGCCGAAGCGTACCAAAAACAGGCAGGAATCCCTTTTGATAAAGAAGAAGAGAGAAGAAAAATGCAACAGTTTTTCCCGACGTTAAAACGTTGGAAAAAGTAAAATTTACATAAAAACAGAAAATGAAAAAATATCGACAAACCGACGAAAAAAGGTTGCCGAAGGGATTTTTATCGTGTTTTGGGGAAGTGTTTTTTCCCGTTAAAAACTATATATAATATATAATTATATTATTTTTATTGACAGAACGGTACTTTTTTGGCATAATAGGATAAACTATTTTGCATAGAGGAGGTATACTATGAAAAAAATTTGGTATGCGATGATGGTCGCCGTTCTCGTTTGCGTGACGCTGACGGCAGTCTTTTCGACGAGTGGCGAAGCGTATGCTTACGACATTCCGTATACAAAGTTTGACAAAGAAGAATTTACCGAATTGAACTATGGTATATATTGGTATCGGTCGGGTAGCGACGTGCCGGTAAAAGACAGCGAGTTGTTCGATCCCGATAAGCCGACTTTACTGTATACGCACGGCATGAAAATGGGGAGCGAATCGGTGGACGTGCGGGAAGGCTTGAGTTTGAAAGACGTCGCTCCGAGTAAACTGTCGCAATACGGTTACGATCCTTATCCGTACGAAGACGAATTTTACGAGTATTATATCGAACAAGGGTATAACGTCGGTGTGTTCTATTGGAACCAACTTGCCTCTACGTTTGCACTATCTATCGAAGAAGATAAGATATGGGCGACCAATCCCTCTATGAGCATGACGTATACCTATCGTACGGGTTCATCGTACAAAACGACAAAAGCGTTTGACGATACCAATCCCGAGTGTTCGTTGACGACGTTGTATAAAAACGCCTATATCGAGGCACTCGGCGAGGACTATTCCGAACATATTCAGTTGGTCGGACACTCGATGGGCGGTCAGCTTACGTTTGCCATGGGTGAAGCACTCTGCGTGGCATACGATAACGGCGAAATCGGCGAGAATCTTCTTCCCGACCGTATGACCGTATTGGATCCTTTTATCGGGAGCTCCAAGATTTACGGAGAAATCGACTTTTTGGGTGTCGATGCCGAAGGTAAAGCTGCCGTAACCTTGACGGCGGAAGCCGCTCAAGTAATTGCCGAACACGGTATTCCGATAGAAGGCTACGCCACGAACGATATCGCTTACCACTTTTACGATATGGGCGAAGAAGCTTTCGGCGGACTTTTTAAAGATCAGATAAAGCCTTTCTCCGATGCCGACGGTAATCCGGATCCCGAAGGTCTGAATCGCGTCAAAGAATTGCTCGGAAAAAACGTCGCATGGGTGCATATGGATGCGTTAATCGACAAGTATGCCGGCATACTCGTACCTTCCCATACGTTGACGGTAGACTATTATTTTACCACCAATTATTTAGAGAATCAAACCGACGCAAACGGTATGATTGTTCCTTCCGCCAAGGTGAGCGACGAGGATATTTTGGCACTGCGCGGTATTACGTTCAATCAGTATTATAACGAAGAATTATCCAACCCCAATCCTCTATACAGCAGCGACTGTATCTTTGTGCGTGCCGATAACGTGACGCAAGAGGATATCGTGGGAAAACCGATGGCAAGAATCACCGGTTTTACGGGAGCGGTCGACAAGGAATATACGGTAAAACTCTGCAAGAGAAACGAAGTCGTCGAAACCGTCCAAACGGTGGGCGGGAGGTACGCCTTCGATTATGTGACGGCAGCCGACTACACCGTTAAGGTGTACGCCGGAACCACCCTCGTCGGCACGAAAGAAATCGGCGTGACGGGATACGATTTGGTTACTTGCGACGTCGAAGTCAAGGCGGTCGATACGGTGATATGGATTTACCTTTCCATTGCTCTGGGTGCCGCACTCGTGATTGCCGCCGTTGTTTCGGTGAGTGCTTATGTTCTCAGGAAAAAAGGTAGCCGTCGTTCTTAATTCGCAACCGCTTGCGGATATAGAAGAAAAAGATTTGCTTTGTGCCGACGGGGCCTATTCTAAGATCGTCGGCACCGAAAGTAATATCTGGGTTTTGGGAGATTTCGACAGTTTGCGTGAAAAACTCCCCGAAGGGATAAAAACCGTCGTTTGTCCCGTCGATAAGGATTATATCGACGGAGAAAAAGCCCTTCGTTTTGCCTACGAAAACGGTGCCGAAGCGGTTACCGTATACGGTGCCGACGGCGGTCGGCTCGATATGCAGTTTGCCAATTTCGCTTTGTTGAAAATTGCGTTCGATTTGGGTTTGCAAGCCGAAATAAAAACCTGTCGCGAAAGAGTTTTTTACAGTGAAAAAGGCTTTTGCAAAAAGGTTCAAAAAGGTTGTACCGTTTCCGTTCTTCCTTACGGCGGTTCGGTTTCGTTTTCGGATTCTTGCGGACTTGCGTATTCGTTACGAGGATTGACGCTGACGCCCGCCGATACGGTGGGTTTGTCCAACAGAGCGACGGAAGAAACAATCGAAATCGCTATCGAAAAAGGCGGAGCCTTCCTTTTCATTACGGAAAGGAAAGAAGAATAGGTCGAAATAGGAAAAAACAAGGGGAAGAACCGATTTTTTCTTCCCGAACCGAAAGTGTAAAAAAAGTATGGTATACTAAAAACAAAAACAGAATAGAGAGGTGTCTTATGTGTTTGAAATATTTTGCCGAAAGAGAGCAAAAAAAAGCAATAGCAAAACTCAACAAGATCGTCGCACAAGTCAATGCTCGCGAAGAAAAGTACAAAGGAATGACCGATGAAGAATTGGCGAAGCAGACCGAACTTTTGAAAGAAAGATATAAAAAGGGAGAAACGTTGGATGCGTTGCTTCCCGATGCCTACGCCGTCGTGCGAGAAGGTTCGAGAAGGGTACTGAATATGCGGCACTTCGACGTGCAGGTACTGGGCGGTATCGTGTTGCATCAAGGCAGAATCGCCGAAATGAAAACGGGTGAAGGTAAAACCTTAGTGGCGACGTTGCCCGCGTATTTGAATGCGTTGACGGGCGAAGGCGTACACGTGGTGACCGTAAACGATTACCTCGCCAAGCGTGACGCCGAATGGATGGGAAAGGTTTATAAGTTTTTAGGTTTGACGGTGGGATGCGTTTTACCCGGTATGAGCTTCGAGGCAAAGAAAGAAGCGTATGCCTGCGATATTACTTATTGCACCAATAACGAACTCGGTTTTGACTATCTGCGGGACAACATGGCTACCAACAAAAGTCGAGTTATGCAAAGGGGCATGAACTTTGCCATCGTCGACGAAGTGGATAGCATTTTGATCGACGAAGCGAGGACGCCGTTGATTATTTCGGCACCCGCCGGGGCATCGGGAGAAATCTACGCCGACTGTCAACGCTTTATTCGGGTGTTAAAAGAAGAAGATTATACCATTGAAGAAAAGGAAAAGCATATTTACCTGACCGAAAGCGGTTTGGAAAAAGCCGAACACTTTTTCCGTAAAGGACTTGCCGACGGAAGCAATCCCGATTTAAGCACCAAAATCAACAACGCCTTGCGTGCCAATTTCTTAATGGCGATCGACCAAGACTACATCGTGGAAAACGACGAAGTGGTTATCGTAGACGAATTCACCGGTCGAAAGATGGCAGGCAGAAGATATTCGGAAGGCTTGCATCAAGCTATCGAAGCCAAAGAAGGCGTCAGAATCAAACGGGAAAACCGTACGATAGCGACCATCACCTTCCAAAATTATTTCCGTATGTATAAGAAACTTTCGGGGATGACGGGTACGGCAAAGACGGAAGAACCCGAGTTCAAAGGCATTTATCGATTGGACGTCGTGGTTATCCCGCCCAATCTGCCCATGATTCGTGTGGACGAACCCGATAAAATTTTCGTGACGTTGGAAGCCAAGTATAAGGCCGTCATTGAAGAAGTAAAAGAAACCTATAAAAAAGGTCAACCGATTTTGGTCGGTACGGTCGACGTCGACGTCAGTGAACTGCTCAGCCGTCGGCTGAGCCGAGAAAGGATTCCGAACCGAGTCTTGAACGCCAAGAGTAACGCCGACGAAGCCAACATTATCGCGCAGGCAGGTCGTGTGGGGGCGGTAACCATCGCCACCAACATGGCAGGTCGTGGTACCGATATTTTGCTCGGCGGTAACCCCGAATACATGGCGAAAGAAACCATGACGAGAGAGGGTTATTCCGAAGAATTGATCGGCATTGCGTCCGCGTTTAACACCTTAACCGATCCCGAACAAATTGCGGCGAGAGAACACTTCAAAGCCCTCGTTTCCAAATACAAAGTGGAGACCGAAAAAGAACGGGAAGAAGTAAAGAAGTTGGGCGGGTTACGCGTTATCGGTACCAGTCGGCACGAANNNNAGCTTCGCGGTCGAAGCGGTCGTCAAGGCGATGAAGGCAGCACCTGTTTCTTCCTCTCTTTCGAAGACGAATTGATGCGTCGTTTCGGCGGGGAAAGGATGTCTTCCATTATGTCGAATCTATCGGGTGGGGATCCGGATGCCGTCATTCAGGCACCCATACTTACCAAACAAATCGAACGTGCCCAGAAGGCTTGCGAGAATAATAACTTTGCCATCCGAAAAGCGGTCTTGAATTACGACGACGTTATGGACAAGCAAAGAAAGTTAATTTATTCGCAACGGAACGAAGTGCTTGACGGTGCGGACGTACACGAGCAGGTCATTAAATACATGGAACCCGTCATTGCTTCCATCGTCGCCGATTTCGTTTCCTTCGAGAAAGGAGAGGACGAAACCACCATTGATTACGTTACGTTCAACAAAGCGTTGGAACAACGTATTTTGAATGCCGGTACCGATATCGTTACGCCCGAATTGGTGGGGCATCGGAACTATCAAAGAATCGTCGATGCCGTTTGGGAGGAGGCGAAAAAGCAATACGAAGCCAAGTGCAACCTTGCCGAAGAAAACGGTATCAACTTCAAAGAAACCGAGCGTTCCATATTGCTGAACCAAGTCGACAGAAACTGGATGGAACATATCGATAATATGGACGCATTACGGAAAGGTATCGGTTTAAGAAGTGTCGGACACGCCGATCCCGTAACGGAGTACCGCAAAGAAGGTTCCGATATGTTTGAAAGCATGGTGGATTCCATCCAAAACAACGTGGCGGTTTTCCTCTGTAAAATCAATATGGAAGAAGTGGTAGAACGCAAAAACGCGTTTGAGGAACGTCGGGTTCGTCAAGCCGAACAGCGGCAAGGTATCAAGAGCAATTCTCCCTGCCCATGCGGTTCGGGAAAGAAATATAAAGATTGCTGCGGAAAGAGGGCGTAATCATCTATGGTAGACTTTTATCTGCAAAAGCAACAACTTATTAAGCTGCAAGAGGACGTGCACGTCCTTTTCGAAGCGACCGATATTGCCGCCGTAGAAAAGCGTGTGGAAGAACTCAAAGCCGAACAGAACGAAGAAACCTTTTGGCAAGACGTGGAACGAGCGGGCAAAAACAATCGGGAACTTGCTTCGTGCGAAAGAAAAGTAAAGCACTTTTACGACGTCAAAAGAAAGGTAGACGAAACCCTTGACCTCGTGCAACTCGTCGAAGAAATGCAAGAGGAAGGCGAGGTTCAAAACGTTCTTACCGAAGTCAACGCCATCGTGGAATTGGTGGAAAAACTGAGCATAGAAGCTCTCTTAAAAGGAAACTACGACGCCAATAACGCCATACTGACTTTGCATGCCGGAGCGGGCGGAACCGAAGCGCAGGATTGGACGGAAATGCTTTTCCGCATGTATACCCGCTATGCCGAAAGACAGGGGTATAAGGTATCCGTACTGGATAGTTTGGATGGCGAAGAAGCGGGTATTAAGAGTATCACGTTTATGGTTAGCGGTGAAAACGCCTACGGCTATCTCCATGCCGAAATGGGCGTACACCGTTTGGTACGTATCTCTCCGTTCGATGCCAATAAGCGTAGACATACCTCGTTTGCCAGTTTGGAAGTGATGCCCGAAATCGTAGATAACGGCGATATAGAAATCAATCCCGACGACTTAAAAATGGACGTCTATCGCAGTAGCGGTGCGGGTGGTCAGCACGTCAACAAAACCAGCAGTGCGGTGCGTATCACCCACATTCCGACGGGGATTATCGTAGCGTGTCAGAATGAAAGAAGTCAAGTGCAGAATCGTGAAACCGCTATGAAAATGTTGCTCGGTAAACTGACGGAACTGAAAGAACGGGAACGTTTGGAACAGTCTCAAGCCTTAAAGGGAGAAGTTAAAAAAATCGAGTGGGGCAGTCAGATACGAAGCTACGTTTTTTGCCCCTATACTTTGGTGAAAGACCACAGAACGGGTTTTGAAAATGCCAACGTAAACGCCGTCATGGACGGAGAAATACAGGATTTTATCATTGAATATTTGAAGAAGAGCTGAAAAAATGGGTTATATCGAAAGAGCAAAAGAAAAACTGGATGCTTTGCGAAAGAGGGATGACTATTATATTCTTGCTTTTGAATCGAGTTGCGACGAAACGGCGGTAGCCGTCGTTCGAGGTCGGGAAATTTTGGCGAACGAAATCAATTCTCAAATCGAGATTCATAAGCGATTCGGCGGAGTGGTTCCCGAAATCGCATCTCGGAATCATATCCTTGCTATCGACGCGTTGGTGGAGGAAGCTTTGACAAAGGCAAATATCACGTTGGACGACGTCGATGTGCTTGCCGTCACCTACGGAGCGGGACTTCTCGGCGCTTTGCTCGTGGGGGTATCCTATGCCAAAGCGCTTGCGTACGCCACCGACAAACCGCTTGTCGGGATTAACCACATTAAAGGGCATGTCTGTGCCAATTTTCTGGCTCACCCCGATTTGAAATTTCCGTTTTTGTGTTTGCTTGCCAGCGGTGGGCATACCGAAATATTAGACGTACGGTCTTATGCCGATATGCGGGTTCTCGGACAAACGGCGGACGATGCGGCGGGAGAAGCTTTCGATAAAGTCGCCCGGGTGTTGGGTTTGCCGTATCCCGGCGGACCGCAGATAGAAGCTTGTGCGAAGGGCGGAAAGGATTGCGTTAAGTTGCCCCGTCCGTTCAAAGGGGAAAAGACGTTTGATTTTTCCTATTCGGGCATCAAAACGGCGGTAATCAATTACGTTCATACGTGTGAACAAAAAGGTGTCCTCGTAAACAAGCAGGACGTAGCCGCCTCGTTTCAGGCACGTGCAACCGGCATGCTCGTCGAGAATGCCATAAAAGCGGCACGTAAACTCGGCGAGAAGACGATTGCCGTCGCAGGGGGGGTAGGAGCAAACGGAGCCCTTCGGGAGAGTATAGAAAAGGAAGGGAAAAAGCAGGGTATTCGTGTTTTACTCCCGCCTAAGTATCTTTGTACCGACAATGCCGCCATGATAGGAGAAGCCGCCTTTTTTGCCATTCAAGAAGGTTTGGAAAATGCACCGTTATCGTTGGACGCCGACGCCGATTTGTGATATACTTATTAAGGTAATACGCATCCGTAGCGCAGCTGGATAGAGCAATAGACTTCGAATCTATGTGTCGGTGGTTCGAATCCACTCGGGTGTGCCATTTAAGAAGACAAGGTTTGATACGATGATTTTTCATTGTATTGAGCCTTTTTTCTTTGGCAGATTGGACAAATCTTCCTTTCCGTAAATTGATAGCGTTCTAGAGCATGTAGTAGATACTGCGTATTCTAGGTCTTTTCTTTTATTAGTAGTCAACCTTTTAGCGAAAGGTCGGTTTTTAATAACCTTTTAGCAATAGGTCTAGTTTGAACTTACATTTTAGCGAAAGTCCAACAATTTAGCAAAAGGACAAATTAGTGAATTTCTAACAAATTATGTGTGGGTAGATAATTATTACCACTATTTTGACGTAATAAATGGCGTGATAAACTTGAAATTTGGCGTAATAAAGTGTATAATATAAGTAGAGGTGACAATTATGAAGTTTATGGAAACCGACAAAATAGAACTAAAAGAAAGAATAAGTGATTCTCTTCCAAAAGAAATAGAGTCTTTTCTTAATACAGAGGGTGGAGAGATTTATGTTGGAGTGG
>DCGI01000029.1 GCA_002315475.1 Christensenella sp. UBA1782
TGTAGCGGACTGACATCGGTAACATTTGGTGAGAATAGTCAACTTACGAGTATCGGCGATTATACGTTCTATAATTGTAGCGGACTGATATCCGTAACTATCGGAAACAGTGTAACGAGTATCGGCCGTGGGGCGTTTGACGATTGTAGCGGACTGAGTATAGTCTATTATAAAGGAACACCGATTGAGTGGGCACAAATTAGTATCTATAATGATAATTCTTATTTGACTAACGCCACACGTTATTATTATTCGGACAGTCAGCCGACGGACGGTGGCAACTATTGGCACTATGACACCGACGGTATTACCATTTTAGAATGGTAAACTTGTAGAACGTTGCTTAAAAAGGAATAATTTATGTTTCAAAATGATAATATAAACATCGTATTGGATGCTGATAAAATACCTACCATCTTGTTAGTAGGAAATGGTATCAGTCGAGCATATGGTGCTCCTTCTTGGGATGATTTGTTGAAAAAAATAACGGTTGATGAAAGAATAGGAATTACGCAAGAGAGTTTGAACGGTGTACCAAATCCGCTCAAGGCGGTCATTCTTTCGGATGACCATTTGGATGCGAAAATGAAAGAGATAGCAGAGTTTTTATTGTCCTACACGCCACCAGAAGAGGAACAAAAACATTGGGCATCTATTTCTTCGCTTCCGATTAAAAGCATACTGACTACAAATTATTCTTATGAAATAGAAAAATCATTGCATCCGGGTTTTAAGGTTACGGTCGGTAAAAGTTCGGCTTATAGAAAACGTACCGATTTTCAAGGAAATACTATAGAAAGAAGAGAATTAGCAACTTATATGAAGCCTTTACCCGATTCCGTTCCCATATGGCATATTCATGGAGAGGCAGGGATTCCCGATTCCATGACAATCGGTCATTATTACTATGGAGATCTAATTTCCAAAGCACAACAAAGAATTAGTAAAATTATAAAAAAATACAATGCTTGCAAAAAAGCGAAAAAGGATTTTGTGTCTGAAACATGGGTTGACTTGTTTATGCTTTGTAATGTCCGTATCGTAGGATTAAGATTGGACTATTCTGAATTTGACTTATGGTGGTTATTGAACTGCAAAAAGAAGCATTTTCCCGAGACGAGAGTAGATTGGTATGATGTCGATATTGAGTCAAGCAAAAAACTAATGGCAAAAACCTATTATATAAATTGTCATAGTACGGAGCATCCTTCTTCACTTATAGACGAAAATGCGTGGTTTAGAGCATATTATTCATCTTTGCTTGCAAACTTGAAAGTCTAAATAATAAAAATGAGCAAGAAGCTTTTTTGCGAGTATACAATTTCCAAAAAAAATTTCTCAAAAAACTCAAATGGTCCATTTGCGTGTGCTTGTATATAACAAGTGGCGAGCTATCACCCCACAAAATGTCGCTTCGCTCCCTTTTGCGGGGAACCCCGATTACGCTCCGCCATACAAGCACACGCAAATGCTGTATTTTACTCACTCAAAAATCAACAAATAACTTCATTTTTACATAGATTCAAATTACATTTTTCAGAATCTTTTTTTCATGCCCCAAAACGGCAAATGGTCCATTTACGTGTGCTTGTATATAACAAGTGAGGGTATTTATGAAGGCAGATGAATCTTACGAAAACCAACTTCAAAAATCAATCAAAAAGGAGCGAAAAAGGTTGGTTATAAGGAAAGGAGCGTTGGCACTAAACCATTTGCCAATCGCCCCCTTTTTTCTTATCACGCAATCCTTTTTTCCGCTCGCCTTTTGACAATGCTTTTTTTGAAAGTATCATGATGTACTTTTCGCCGACAAAGAACAAAACTAAAAAATTTCAAGAATTTTTGTCTTGGGTGTCTAACAAACGGCGTTTTTCGTGGCTATATAGTGTAGGGGTTCTTATTTTGTAAGAAATTCGGGATGAGACCATTAAGTTTGGCGGTTCGACATGGCTAATATATTATAGAGGGGGTGCAAATATGAGAAAGAGGGAAGGTATGTATGTGGTAACGATCGGGAAGCCGAGTATTGACGAATTATCGGAAAAAGAAAAGAAAGTTTTCTATGTGCAGGTATTGGAAACGTTGCTTGCCAAAATCGGCAAGCGAGAATGATTTGCCTTTCTCGGGGAAGGGTAAAACGGAAACGGTTTTCCGTCAAGGGTAAAGTACATTCTTGCGAACCCTTGACCGAAAAGGAAAAGACACGAAATGAAAATAACCTTTATCCGTTTCCGTTTTCTTTTCCTTCCGTCGTAAGGCAAAATATAAAATTATGGAAACACAAAACAGGAGGATTTATCACAGTGAAATCGGCAATTATCTACGCCCGTTATTCGAGCGAGAAACAAACGGAACAGTCCATAGAAGGACAACTTCGGGTATGTTATGAGTTTGCGAAGAAGAATGACTTAACCATCGTAGACGAATACATAGACCGAGCAACAACGGGAACGAACGACAATCGGTATGCGTTCCAAAAGATGCTTGCGGACAGCGACAAGGCAAAATGGGAAATCGTGTTGGTTTACGCCCTTGATCGGTTTGGCAGGAATTCTATTGAGGTTGCCATCAACAAACAGCGTTTGAAAAAGAACAACAAAATTTTGATTTCGGCAACGCAGAAGACTTCTACCAACATTGACGGAACGCAAAACTTGGACGGCATCATTCTTGAAAACGTAATGATCGGCATTGCGGAATACTATTCGGCGGAGTTATCGCAAAAAGTAAAACGTGGTCAAAACGAGAGTCGGAGAAAAGGAAATTTCTGTGGAGGATTCGTCCTCTACGGCTACAAAATTGTGGATAAAAAGCCCGTAATTGACGAGAACGAGTCAACAGTCGTGCGACTGATTTTCGAGCGATATAACGAAGGAAAAATCGTGCGAGAAATCTTGGAAGAACTTCAACAAATGGGACTTACTCGAAGAGGGAAACCGTTTTTAAAACATGTTGTTTATGCAATGTTGCAAAATGAAAAATATATAGGAATGTACCATTTTAACGGGGAATCCTTTCCCGACTATTTCCCTCCGATTATTCAAAAAGACTTATTCGAATCAATACAGGTAAGGCTACGGAAAAATCAATTGGGTTCGGCAAGTAAAGCAGTTGATTTTTTGTTGAAGGGAAAACTTTTTTGTGGCTTATGCGGACATAAAATGAACGGCGAAAGCGGAACTTCGCATACCGGCGCAATCAATTATTATTATAAATGTTCGGTAAAAAAGAAAAACACAAAAAACTGTCCTCAAAAAAGCATTAAAAAGGATTGGATTGAAAAAGCGGTATTTGATGCCATAATGGAGAATATCAATACTCCCGTTATACGGAATGTAATGATAGAAAGAATTATGCAAGTTTATGAAATACAAAGAAAAGATGATTCTTTACTAAAAACTCTTACGGAAGAACGAAGAAAAGTGCAGGTGTCGTTAGATAACCTTTTACAAGCCATAGAAGAAGGCATAACCACAAAAACGACAAAAGAAAGAATGGTAGAACTGGAAAATAGAATAGAAATTCTTGATCATAAGATTGCGAGCGAGAAACTAAAAGAAGAAGATGCCTTGTTAACGAGAGAAATGATTGAAGAGTATTTTGTGACGGCATTGGAATTCAATAAAAAACAATTATTTGATTTTCTATTAAAGAAAGTGGAAGTGTTTGAAAATAAAATCGTTATTTATTTTCGATACAGAACAAAGAACGACCCCGATGAGCCAGAAACGACTCCTCGGGGTTTTTACTTGCCGATAAAATCGACGATGTTTACTTCCGTCCCGCCAGTATACAAAAAGGACGGTTTTCAGACTGTCCTTTTTGTATAATAACATATAAAAAAAGAGGGATTCGAACGGGCGGAAAAAAGGTTTTTGAAAAAAGGAGCTGCGGCGGATTTGAGATTATCGTAGCAATAATAAACGACTTATCGGAGATATAGTATGAAAGATTCTATAGAATAAATTTACAAAGAAGTTTTGTGCACGCTCTTGCGTTCACGACGTTTTTTTTGTATACTATTCTTATGCAAATTTTTCTTTTTTGGACGTTATGGTTTTTACTTGCCGAAGGGATTCTTTTCGCTTGTTCGTTTTTCTTGCGAAAGAAACAGTGTAAATCTTTTGTTTATCTTCTTCTCGGCATCGGAAAAATTCTTCTCGGCATCGGTTGCGGCGTTATCGTTTTGGCAGGTCCCCTTTTCTTTCGTCCCGTTCAACCGTTGCTAACGGCTTTTTACGTTGCACTCTTTACCGACGGAATAGCCGACATGGTGTTTTTCGTCTTACCGAAACGCAAGATTTCCAAAAAACTATTGTTGCGAAAAGGAATCGGACTTCTTCTCGGCTTTTCTTTTTTCGTCTACGGAACGATCAATATGCAAATCGTACAACCCCGTTATATATCGGTGAAAAGCGATAAACTTGAACATAACTATACCTTTATTTTTGTATCCGATGTGCACGTAGGAAGTCCGCAATCGGAAAAGACCGTTACCGAATACGTGCAAAAAATGCTTGCCGAAGAATCGGATTTCATCGTACTCGGCGGCGATATTACCGACGACTACACGACAAAAGAACAGATGATTTCTTTCTTCGCCCTCTTCAAAGACGTAAACAAACCCGTCTATTATATTTACGGTAACCACGATCGGCAAAACCACGCCGACTCGGCAAACGGCAGACAATACTCCGTAGAAGAATTACACGATACCCTTCTTTCCAACGGCATTATTATCCTGCAAGACGATTTTGTACGGTTTGCCGACGACCTCGTTCTGCTCGGTCGAGAAGATAAAAGCGAAACACAACGAAAATCGGAAACCGATCTTCTGTATCCCGACGAGGATGTTTTTTTACTTACCTTTGACCATCAACCCGACTTTTACAAAAAAAGCGACTTACAGGTGTCCGGTCATACCCATGCGGGACAGTTCTTCCCGTTGTGCTTCTTTGACGATCTCTTTATCGGCGACACCTACGGACTCTACGAAAAAGAAGAAAAACTCCTTTATGTCAGTAGCGGTTCCGCAGGGTGGAGGATTCCGTTCCGTTCCGATAAACATTGCGAATATGTCGTCATTACATTGTCCGTCAATTAGTAGCTATAGATACAAATAACAGATATTATTGGAAAAGATTGGAGATAAAAAATGACGCAGTGTACATTATGTCCCGCTATGTGCGGCATTGACAGAACGCAGTTTTTCGGAAGGTGCCATGCACTTCAAGAAATGAAAATTTGTCGCATCGCACCGCACCATTACGAAGAACCGGAAATCAGCGGCACTCGAGGGAGCGGAACGATATTTTTCAGCGGTTGTTCCCTAAATTGCGAGTTTTGCCAAAATCACGAAATCAGCAAAAAATACGTAGGAAAGAGCTTTACGCCTGCCATGCTTGCCGAATCTTTTCGAGCATTGGAAGAACAAGGCGTCCATAATATCAATTTGGTTACGCCTACCCATTTTTCCGACCAAATCCGTTTGGCACTGGATATTTATCGTCCGTCCATCCCCGTCGTATATAACACTTCGGGATACGAGCGTCCCGAAATCATCGAAGAAATGAATCACTACGTCGATATTTATTTGACCGATTTTAAGTATGCCTCCGACGAACTCGCATTCCGTTATTCCAAAGTCAAAAACTATTTTGAAAACTGCTTCCGCGCCACCCAAAAAATGGTAGAAGCCAAACCTTTGCGATACGATGAAAACGGCATGATGACTTCGGGGGTAATCATTCGGCATCTCGTCTTACCTACGCAACTGCAAAACACCTTTTCCTTTATCGACATTTATAAAAAAAATTTCTATCCTGCCGCAAAACTCAGCGTCATGGCACAGTTTTTCCCGACCTATCAATCCACCATTCCGAGAACGTTAAAACCGTTGGAATACAAAATGGTCATAAATTACCTCTTAAAAAACGGCATTGACGACTGTAACGTGCAAGAACTTTCTTCGGCAGACGTTACCTTCGTTCCCCCGTTTAACCTTTCTTAGCCGATTTATTCATTTCGACAAGGAGTTTCAAAAGATTAGTGGTGTCTACGGAAAACCCTTGTACGGGAGAAACGCTCTCCCGTTTTTCGTCGACTTTCCCGTTTGACGGTTGCGGTTTTTGCATCATGGAAAGCATCATAGACAGCATGGGATTTTTGCCTTGCCCCTGCAACATTTCGGTTAAAACCGAAGAATCGAACGAACCCCCTTTCAAAAGAAACGGCAGCAGCATCATAAGCGCGTTATTCATCGTCCACCTTTTAATTGCATAATCAAGAACTGCATTTTTTCCGATTGTTCTTTGGTTAAAAACGGTTTTACTTTCTTATAAAAATCGTCCAATTCCGCTCCGCTGACGTTCGAAGAATTGGCAACCGAAAAAAGCTCCTGTAACAGTTGTTCTTCGCTCAAACCCGAATACTTTCGATACGCTTCTTCCATGCTTGACGTTTCGGATTTTTCTTCTTTCTGTTTTTGTTTGTTTCTGATATATGCTCCTACGTCCATTTTTCGTCACTCCTTTGACACTATTGTATGAAACTTTTCGACAGACTGTTCTTCTTCGGCGATTTCATTTAATGCGGATGCTATCTTTCTCGCTTCGAAAACGGTGTTTCCTCTCCCGAAAGATATACGAACGGCACCGTCGAAGGTTCGTAGCTGTTTGTGCATAAGGGGAGCGCAATGATATCCCCCTCTTACGCAAATTCTATACTTCTCCGATAAAACGTCGGCAACTTCTCCGCTCGTTTTGCCTTCTACCGTACAAAGAACAATCCCGTTTTCGTGTGCGATGATTTTTATTTTTTCCGAACGAATGTTTTGACAAAGAATGTTCTCCAAACGTTTTTCTTTTTCCGTTATTTCGGTTCGGTGTCGCATGGTATACCGTATACCGTAATATAAAGCCACGATGCCGCCACCGTTTAACGTCCCCGCTTCCAATCCCTCCGGAATCTCGGAAGGAATATCCACACTGAAACCGGAGGTTCCCGTTCCACCCACGATTATCGGCATAATCGGTATCCCTCGACGAAACAGAATAAACCCCGTTCCCTGCATTCCGTACAGACTTTTATGCCCGCTGGCACAAAAAATATCCACGTTTTCATATCCGAATTGTATTTTCCCCGCACTTTGCGCCCCGTCGACCACGACAAGGGCATCGGAGTACCGTTTCGCCGCTTCGGCGATTTCTTCGACGTTTTCCCTTTTTCCCGTTACGTTGGAGATACCGCAAAGAACCACCATACCGACATTCGTTTTTTCCCTTCTCAGTATGGGAATCATTTCTTCGCTGCGAACAAATCGTACTCGACAGATTTTTTCCGCCCTTTTCAGCGGTCGAAGAACGGAATTATGATTCATTACGGCGGCAAGAACTATCTTTCCCTTCGGTACGGCGGTAAAAGCCAAATTCAACGCTTCGGTACAATTTTTCGTAAAGACCACTTCTCCGTCAAAGAAAGCCGAGCGGATACTCTCTCTCGTCCTTTCTATGAAAAGAGCCAATCGCATACTCCGTCTATGCCCTGCACGTCCGGCATTGGCACTGTGAAAGCACTCGTTCCAATAGGACGCATACACCGAAAACGGTTTTCTGTCGGTGGTAGCGGCGTTATCCGCATATATCATCATGCACCTCCGTTGCTTCTTTCGAATACTATTGTATTAGAGAACCGTTCGGTTTATTCAAAGGAGAAAAATGAATACGCTCGCTGTTTTTCGTTCGCGTAGTCAGGCACTTTCGGTCTATCGTTATCTGCAAGACCGAAAAATCGCTTGCATAACCGTCAACACACCGTCAAATTTGCAACTCGGCTGTGGTATCTCGATAGTCTTTAACGAAACTTATGTACCTGCCGTAAGAGATGCCGTAAATACCCTGTCCGCTCAATCTTTTGTCGGTTTTTTCCGTAAATAGATGGTTTTCGTTTGACATACTATTTATAACAAGTATAATAATTTAGTATGGCAAACAACGGAATACACGCATCCGCTCTTTCGAAGGACACCCTGCAAGGGGGCGTTTACGTTCTTCAAGGAACGGATGCCTATTGGCTAAAACAAGCAGAAAACCTTTTCCGCTCTCTTCTTCCCGAAGATAGTCTTTCTTTGCGTGTCATCGAAGAAGTAACCGACGTTTCCGAGATTATTTCGGCTTTCGGTACTTTGTGCTTTTCGGACGATAGAACGGTGGTACTCGTACGGGACGACAACGCTACGCTGGATGAAAAGTCCCATGCGGCGTTGACCGCTTTTTTAAGGACGCCCGTAGCCCCCGACTTTCTCGTGTTTTGCGGCGTACCTTTTTTGACAACGGCGGAAATCAAACTCTGCAACGTCGTTTCCTGCACCCCTCTCGATAAAGACAGTTGCGTATCTTTTTGCGAAAAAATGGCAAACGGGTGCCTTGACCGTATGAACGCACGAAAGATTTGCGAACTGTCGGCGTACGATATGTCCCGCATCGGAAACGAAATCCGAAAACTACTTGCCTACGGGGAAGGGAAACCGATAACCGAAAACGATATTGACTTGTTGGTGACGGAAAATACCGAGACCACCGTCTTCCATTTTTCCAACAACATCGTGGAAGGAAAACTCGAGCTTGCCGAAAAACAGTTGGATAAACTTTTGAAACGGGGTGAAAAACCCGCCATGCTTCTCGCCTTACTTTCTTCGCAGTTCCGCAAAATGCTCTATTGTGCCATCACCCCTCTCGACAACGCCGAAATGGCAACGTTACTCGGCATGAAAGACTTTGCCGTCGAAAAAACGAGAAGAATCAAAGGATACAGCCAAACGAAGCTTCGCTCTTGCGTCGATATGCTTACCGAATACGAATATAAATTCAAGTCGGGCGTACTTTCGGAAGGAACGGCTTTTTCCGCCGTCGTTTCCAAATTGCTCGCTAAGGAGGTTATTATATGATTAATTTTTTACTGTCGGATGAATGGGTTGCCAAAATGCGGAAAATACCGAAATTCCTTTGGTATGTTCTCATGGCGTTATCCTTCTTTTTCTCCGAAATGTACGCTTACCTAATCAGCGGAGAAGCCATAGCCATGACGATGGAAGAAACCATTGCGGAAATGGGCATTACGGTAAACTACACGGGCTTTTCCGTACTGTACATTCTTTTCTACGCCATTGTTACCGAAGTGATTTTTGAACTGTTTAATCATTTTGCCTCAGGTGTTTTAATCGCCCGTTTTTCGGCGAGAACCAACCGCGAAGATTTCCGTTTCCGCGTGCGTTTGTGCTACTTCTACGCCAATATCGTCATCGGCATCTTCGGTATCATTTATTTCTTTACGCAAACCGAAAACGGAGTCTATACGGGCACATTCAATTTGTTCGGCTCGCAAGCCAACATGTACTACGCCAACGACGTCTACACGATTATGACTTCCTTCGTCCCGTTCGTTTTACACGCTTTGGCTTTGGTTTTCTTTTACGATGATTTCCAAAAGAGATTTTTACCCGTCAAAAACGTCACGAGAGCTTTTACCTATGTGGCAAGAATCTATTTCGGCGTTTCCATTGCGTACGAAATCGTACAAGTCGCTTCCAACATCATCATCACACAACAAGATTTTACTCCCGTAGAGTACGCCTCTTACTGGGTTGCCCTCGCGACCGTCGTCCTTTGTGCCGTCGGTGCCTATTTGTATTATCTTTTACGCTTAAAAAAGATTAAAGACGAAAATAAGGACGATAACGGACCTTCCATTACCGTAATACCGAAAGACGATAAGAAAAACATCTACGACGACTTCGGTTTTTAGGAGAAAAAATGAATATTGCCGGAAAAATAATTGCTTTAACACTCGTTGCCGTTTACGCCGTACTCGCTTCGGTCTTTTTGATTCGCAGACACGCATATCGACAGTTTGTCGTCTATTTCGTGCTTCTTACCGCACTCGTCGCCTCCCACGTTTTGGAATGGGTAGGCTTTTCGTTTATGGCGTTTGCACAGGAAATCCTCTTACTGCTCTGCCTCATTGCTTCTTTGATTCTTTGTTTGACCTTTCAATCGGAATTCAAATCCATACTCGCCAAACCCGTTTTGGGAAAGCACAAAACGGAAAACTCCAAAATCAGCGACGAAGAAATACGAGACTCCATTCAAGCCATCGTAACAGCCTGCCAAACCCTCTCAAAATCCCGTACGGGCGCCTTAATTATCGTCGTCCAAAACAAAATCGATCCGTTCATCTTGGATTCCGGCATCCGATTGAACGCATTGGTATCGGCACCCTTATTGGTCAGTATTTTTAATCCCAAAAGTCCCATGCACGACGGGGCGGTTATTATTCGGGACAATAGAATATTAACGGCAGGCGCCTTTTTACCCTTAACCCAATCGGCTGTTTTGGATAAAGATTTGGGAACACGCCATCGTGCCGGTTTGGGCATCACCGAAAGTGCTCAAAACGACGTCATCAGCGTCGTCGTCAGCGAAGAAACGGGTATCATCTCCGTTTGCGAAGATAAAATCATAAAACGGTATCTCACGCCCGAAAGACTTTTTGATATTTTATATCAACCTTACGGAAACGACGCAAAGTAATTCACAAAAAGAAAAAAATACAATATAACGGAAGAACCAACATGAACCAAGAAATCATCGGCACACAAAAAATACTGCTCCCTCGTCATTGCGACATGACAAAATGGGCGGTTATTGCTTGTGACCAATACACAACGGACAAAAACTATTGGAACGAGCTGCAATCCTTCATCGGCTCGGCACCCAGCACCTTAAAACTCACCTGCCCCGAGATTTATCTTTCCTCCACCGATTTGGACAAGAGAATAGAATCCATCGACGAAACCATGAATCTCTATATTCGGGAAAACTTTTTCAAAGAATCGGACGGCATGGTACTTGTGGAAAGAACCCTGCAAAACGGCGTAAAACGAGTCGGATTATGTATGAGCGTCGATTTGGAAAGCTATGACTTCCGAACGGGTTCCTTCCCCATTCGAGCCACCGAAAAAACCATTGTGGAGCGTTTACCCGTACGGATGCGGATTCGGGAAAACGCACCCATAGAATTACCGCATATTCTGCTTCTTGCCGACGACCGTCAAAAGGAAATTATAGAACCGCTGTACGAAAAAAAGGATTCTTTAGAACTTCTTTACGACTTCGAACTGAATCAAAACGGAGGACATTTACGCGGTTTCAAAGTGGAAAACACCGAAGCTCTGCGACAAAAATTCTATAAACTCTTAGATAAAGAACAACAAATCCAAAAATACGGAGTCGATGCTGGTTTGCTTTTTGCCGTAGGGGACGGAAATCACAGCATGGCGTCCGCCAAAGAACACTGGAATCTGCTAAAACAAAACTTGACGGAAGAACAGCGCCAAAATCATCCCGCACGATACATTTTAGTGGAAGTCGTCAATCTTTACCAAGACTCCATGAATTTCGAAGCAATCCACCGCGTTATGGTCGGTTGCAACGCCGAGAAGTTCGTTTCCGAACTACAACAGAAGCTTTGCGGCTCGGCAAAACTGACTTTGGTAACCGAAAAGGGAAACATTCTCATCGATTGCCCGAACGAACCTGCCGAAACCATTCGACAAGTACAAGAATTTTTGATAGACTATAAAAAAGAAAACGGAGGATGCATCGAATACGAACACTCCGAAAAACAGGTTAGGAAACTATCCGCACAACCCGATACCGTCGGCATACTTTTACCGGTCTTCGATAAACAAGATTTATTCAAGTATGTCGTTCACAAAGGAAATTTACCGCAAAAAGCATTTTCCATCGGTACCGAAGAAACAAAAAAATATTACGTAGAAGCAAAGAGGATCACACTATGAGCATTAAAGTAGCAAAATTCGGTGGAACGTCGATGGCGGACAAAAACGCCATTCTGCAAGTTAAGAAAATTCTCGAATCGGACGAAGAAAGACGTTTCGTCGTCGTCAGCGCACCGGGAAAACGTTTCAAAGGCGATGAAAAAGTAACCGACCTTCTCTATTCGGCATACGATGAAAAGAAAGCAACCGGCAGTTGCGCCTTGTATTTCGATAAAATTCGAGAACGTTTTCTTGCCATCGTACAAGAACTCGGTTTGGACTTCGACATTACCCCCTATCTGGATGAAATCGAACAAAAAATCGGAGAAGACGACAATCGTGACTATGCGGCAAGTCGAGGAGAATACCTTTCGGCGTTGATTGCTTCGCGTGTCTTTCATTTGGAATTCGTCGATGCCGCCGATATTATTCGTTTCAACAAAAAAGGGATATATGACGCTTCGTACAGCAACGACCTTGTTGCCAAACGGCTTTCCTTTTTGAAAGGAGCGGTTATTCCGGGCTTTTACGGCTCTTTACCCGACGGGAAAATAAAAACCTTTACACGCGGCGGTTCTGACTTTACGGGTGCCATTGTCGCAAGAGGCGTTCAAGCAAACGTCTATGAAAACTGGACGGACGTAGACGGTTTTATGACGGCAGATCCCCGCGTAGTCGAAAATCCCGTCATCATTGATTATTTGAGTTATGAAGAATTGCGGGAGCTTTCCTACATGGGTGCTTCGGTCTTGCACCCCGAATCCACTTTCCCCTTGCAGTCCACTTCCATTCCGATCAATATCAAGAACACCTTTAATCCTACGGCAAAAGGCACCTTCATCGTACGAGATACCGCCGAATTACAAGGGAATCGACTTGTTACCGGCATAGCTGGCAGACCGGGATTCACCACCTTCTTTATTCGCAAATCCCTCATGAACAATGAAGTCGGTTTCTGCCGTAAGATTCTTTCCATTTTAGAATACTACGACCTCAGTTTGGAACACATGCCCACCGGTATCGATACCATGAGTCTTATCGTACCCAACACCAATCTAACCGACGAAACCGAGGCGGAAATCATTGAGAAAATTCGAGGCGAAGTCAATCCCGACGTGCTATACGTCTACAAGAATATCGCCCTTCTCGCTATCGTAGGACACGGTATGAGCAACCAAACGGGAACCGCCGCCAAAGTCTTTACCGCCCTCGCCAACGCCAACATCAACGTCAAAATGATAGACCAAGGCAGTAGCGAAATCAACATCATCGTAGGTGTCAACGCCGACGACCTCAACCGCGCCGTCGCCGCCATCTATCACGCCTTCTTCTAAACCACCCGACATTCCCCTTTCAACGCAAAAAGAGTTCGGCTTCCCGAACTCTTTTTATATATAAAACAATCCCCCAAAAAGGGACTGTTTTTCCATGGTGCGGTTAAAGGGACTTGAACCCTTACGCTCTCGCACAGGAACCTAAATCCTGCGTGT
>DCGI01000027.1:0-9070 GCA_002315475.1 Christensenella sp. UBA1782
GGTAAGTATATCCGTATGGATACCGACGCACCGAACGTTTCGGTGTCCCTGAACGGCGGCGGAAGCTCTTGGGTAAACTATGCTCCGACCTTTACCGTTACGGCAAACGACTCCTCTTCGACCTCGGGTTGTTCGGGTACGCGTGCGGTCTATATATATAATACTTCTTCGACTTTGAACAGCTCTCCTATCGCCACCTTGACGACAAGCACCTGTACCAACGGCGGTATTTCCGGTAACACCACGTGGACGTGGAAGCTCGACAGAGATTCCGTACAGATCGCAAACGGCGGAACGGCGGAGCCGAGGCTCTATTTCGTCGCCGTCGATAACGCCGGTAACCGTTCCGACTCCTATAACGGGTACAGCGCGGTAGAGGGTAATAACCGGTCGTGGAACGGGAGTAGTTATAGTTTAGGCGGTGTATCGACAACCTATTGGACGGGTTCGAGTGCCAATCAAACGGTATACTGCGATACCTATCAGCCCTACATGAGCTTTACGATAACCACGACGTATACCAACAACAGTACGTCCAGTGCTTCCTTTAACAGCGGTACTTCGTGGCAAGTCTACACTTGTAAATATGATAAGGGTATAAAGAAAATCAATATATCTTTCAATACGGCGTTCGGTTCGAGCGGCGGCTCGGTACGTTTGGAAGGCAGTGGCTCGGGAACGTATAGCTACGTGGATTATAGGCAGGGTAAGTATTCTTATTCCGGTAAATCCACGTGGGCTTCTACGGGTACGGGAACGGCAACCAAGACGGTCAGTATTGACGTGACGGCACAAGGTACGGGCACGTATTCCTTTACTTATACGGGGAATAACGGTAATAAGTCCTACGGACGGGTTATTACGCAAATCGACAACACCGCACCCGATCTGACCTTAAAAGGATTCTTGCCGTATACCGAAGCCCAACAGCTGGGTAGTAACTCTACGACCAATACCAATATAATTAACGGTTTGAACAGCAACATGAAGGCTACCACCTTCTTCGACGGAAAGTGGACGAGCAAGTCGTGGTATGCGCTTTTCCAAGTCGGCGACAGTCACTCGGGTATAACCTATATCGAAAACGGTAATACCAGTCGCAGTAACAATTCTCGTTCCTACGGTTTGAACGGCGGTTCTACGCAAAACAGCGTTTACGTGAACTCCACCACGAAGTTAGGTCAGTCGAGTGCAGCGGCTTCTTATACGGTGGGCGGAAAGACCTATACCAAGACCATCAGCATGGATATCCGCAGAATCGGCGGGAACTATTATTTGCAGGTGCCGATTTACGATATTAGCGGAATTACCTCGGGCGGAACGACGCTGAAAGACGCCCTTGTTTACGGTTCGCCGCAGATAGTGTATTACGTGACTATCGGCGACTTCGTCGGTAACACCACGACCAAAACGGTCGCCGTCAATTACGATCCGAACGACGTCGAGCAAGTCGCTTTGACCATGTTCGAAACGGAAGATACCATTGAAAACAAAAACGGCACGATGTATATCGGTTCGCAAGCGATGCCGACGACTTCGGCGGCAATCACCACGAAACTCGCCGGTATGTCTTCGGTCAGTACGTATACCGCAGGAAACTGGAGTAAGAAAAAGGTTGTCGTTCGTTTTGCGTACAAGCCTTCCGTCAGCTCGCCGATTGTCGGTTTGACCAATTCAAGCGGAACGAGTATCGTCGGACAAAGTTGTACGGCGTACACCGTCATCAACAATTATGAAACGTGGTACGTTTTCGATGCAAACTGCAGAAAACTGGAAAATCTGCAAATCACCAAGAAAAACCAAGCCTTCGACTATAACGGCAACGGAACGGCGAAGATAACCACGAAGATCAATAATAACAGTATCAACATTTGGCAGGATAACGTAGGGCCGAATATTACGGGATACTTCTTCTCGACCAGTCCGAATCTACCTTCCATACCCGCCAACGGAGACGGGAACATCCTGTTGTACTTCGACGTAAGCTACGTCAATAACGCTTATAAGACGACCTACAACGCGGCAAAGAGTTCTCGTTCCGATTCTTCGCAATGGTCGAGCGTAGGTTCGGGCAGCACCAAAGCTTATTATATATGGACGGGACAAAACGTCTATATGTATTTCGTGCTGAACGATAAAACCACGAGCATGTCGGGGAGCGGCGTGAAGTCGGTTTCTTCGTCGAACGACTCCTATAATAACGTAGGGGCGTATACCACGACGGTCGCCACCGAAAAACTGTATTACAGTAACCAAAGTTATCAGTACGACTCTACCAAGAGCTATTCCATAACCGCCTACGACAATGCGGGCAACGCCTCGAAGACCATTCAAATCGGCGGCAAGAGCACGACGGGCACCATTCTGTTGACACTGCCTTATGTCGATACGACGGGACCGTTCGTCAAACTCGTCGATTGCGTGTATTCCACCGAGAACGAAAACAAAGTTATCGTACAAAAGAGTTATACGCACGCCACCACCAAACAAGACGACAGTGCTAAGGTCGGAGCCGGTCAAACGGCTTCGTACGTCAAGAACTTTAACGGTGACCAAGGCGAATACTTCGGCGGTAGCGACGTTTCCATTGATTTGAACGCCTTTAGCGGAAAGTCCGGTTATCGTATCTTTATGCGACGGAGAGAAAACAACGCCGCCTTTACCGACTTAACCTCCTTTAACGTCGGTAGCGCTCAAATGAGCGGCGGTGTCGTGACGGGATACACCCCTCTGAGTTTGCCTGCAAACTATAATTTCGCGGCAAACGGTTGGGGACAATATATTGAAGGAAACTTCGTACAAAACGGTAATCCCGTCGCTACGAAAGGGGCGAACCCCGTCGACGGAACGTACAACTATAACGGTACGCAAACGGTTTCCATCAATGCCGATACCGTTTCGGGATACTTTGATTTCTTAATCGTAACGGGCGTCAATACCTATTACCTCATCGAAGCGGGCAAGTTTATGCTCGACCGAGGCAGTCCCGTTTACTATAAGGATATGACTATTTTCGCCAAGAACAAGCAAGACTTAGGCGACAGCGTATCGTATTCGACGTTGAGTGCCGATATGATTTGGTCGACGACGGTAGACGAAGGGTATACCAACGGTAACGTAGACGTATATCTGTGCGTCGACGACAGTTTGTCGGGGGTAGCGGGCGTGTATTCCGATCCCGGTTTTGCCACCGCCATGAATGTCGTTACCGTAACCGGCATGAAGTTGTTTGTGATTTCGGGTAAGACGGTTAAGTATCGCTTAACGGGTACCCCGACCAATTATGTCGCAAGCGACCATAACGGAAAATTCCGTATCACCTTTAACTACGTCGGCAATGCGACCAAGATTATCGTCGATACCGATATCGAGTATTCTTCGAATGCAACCCTTTCGTACACGACGGATAATTCGGTGACGTATTATCGCTACAAAGCTACCGAATCGACGAGCTTGTCCTTGTATGCGCAAGACAACGTAGGAAATAAACTATTACTCGGAAAGAGCGACTTGAACATCAAAGTCAAGATTGACTTTACCGCGCTTTCTTCCGAAAAGTTCAAAGTCAACACGACGACGATTGAGTACGACGATAACGGACAACCGAAAGTGGTGGAGTATCAAAGCAATAACGATGCGGTCTACTCCAATCAAGCGGTTACGGTGACCGTCACTTCGTTGTTCGGCGATAGCGGATTCGGTTATTTGACGCTGCAAGAACAAAGCTATTACGACGAATACAACAACAAGATTTTGACTACGCCCACCGTTACGAACAGATCGGTTTACCTGCCCACGATGAGCAATCATAACGGGGTGCTCCGTTTCTCGTGGCAAAACGCTTCGGGTACGACGGTCACGAGCGACGTCTATTCGGCGGCAAGCACCGCCGTCAGCTTCCCTGCCGACGGTAGTTTGACGCTGTCCGTTTTGAAGGAAACCGTATCGGGCAAGACCTCTTATTATTGGGTGGTGAACGGCAAGAAAGCGGTGGATTCCACCGGCAAGGCACTCGCCGCCATAAACGAAACCCGTTATGCGTTCTGGGTGTCGCAACTCAGTAACGGCAGAACGACTTCGGCGGACGTGTACTACAATTCGGTCTACAAAATCGGTTCTTACACCGTAACTGACAGTGCTTCTCGCACCGTTACTTTGCCGAGCATCGTAAACAACGGCGGCTATTTAAGAATATCCTATAAGAACACTTCGGGCAGTACGGTTACTTACGACGTGTACGAAAAGTCCACCACGAGCGATGCCTACTATCGCATGGATGCCATTACCGATAACGCCAAGATTGCCATTAAGAATAATTGTTGGTATATCAACGATAAAAAGTTATTCTATCTGTCGGGTAGTAATTATTTGGCACTGCCGCAACCCAATTCTACGACGTACGGATACTTTATCAATCATACCGATACGGCGATTCGTTTCTACATCGGAGAAGACGGGTTGACTTATACCGTAAACGGTCTGAATCTGCCCGATATGAGACGTTCTTCGACGGGCAAAATTTTGATGGATTATCGCAGCAATGATAACAAGATGGTCAGCGACGTGCTTTTGTGCAACGCTACCGGTACGTTGACGGACTTCCCCGCCTACGGCAATTTGAACTTGTCGACGAGTTTGTCGGGTGGCAAGTATTCCTTGCTTGTGAACGGTGTCGTGGCGTACTGCGTGACCGAAGCGGGTGCTACGCCGAAACAAATCTTCCTCTCCACAAAGGATTACGCTTTGTTGACGAGCGGACAACAAAACGTAAAAGTACAATTCGCTACCGACGACGTAAATTACAAAGTTACGTTGACGATGAAGTTCAACGACACCGAAAACGGTAAGAAGGTCAACCATAAATACGTGTACACCGCACAGAGTTATAACGGCGTCGCCTACGATAACAATGCGCAGATAAACGGCGAAAGACAATATCCGGAAAACCATTCGGCGGCGGAAGTATATAATATCTTTATGGATACCGAAGCACCGACCATTACGTTAAGCAGTACCGACTTGACAAACTGGACGAAATCGGAAAAACTTTTGAACTGTACCGTTAAAGACAGTTTGAGCGGTTTGAACATTCTTTCGGACGCCTATTTGAAAGACGTAGCGTTGGAATACACGATAAAGAACCAAAAGTATACCTATTTGATGGTGGATATCGGGAATAACAACGGTACTTTCTATCCGGTAAACTTGCAGTACAACAGTGTCAGTGCCATTGCCAAGAACAACACGTTCAGCAATTATCAGTATTTGACGGACAAGATTCAGTATACGGTTATTGCCGTCGATAAAGCGGGCAACCGAGCGGAATACGATTTCACGCCGAATATCGATACCACGTCCGCCGAGATGTCGAATATTCAACTGTATCAAATCAATTCCGACCAAACCACCGCAGGAAGCTATACCGTTGACACATGGTCGAGCAAGGCGGTTAAACTGGTCGCCGACGTAACATACGGCGAAAGCGGGTATTACGTACAGACGGGTACCATTACCACCAAAGACAGTAAGAGATGCGTCTTAAAATGGGATACGCTGGATAAAGGTGTAGATTATCTCGCCACGAACGTATCGAAGAATAAAGATTCTATCGAAATCAAATTTGCCAACACGTCGGTTACGGCGTTCTATCAAAACTATGCGGTACGCGTTATCAGTGTTGCCGAATATAACGATTGGGAAAAAGCCTCGAGCAAAGACGAGTTTAACGCACAGTCGTTATCGTACACGCGTAACATTATTAAGAGCGTTACGGGCGGAACGGTAAGCGTCAAGATTAACGGTAGCGACGTCAACAAAGAGGTCGGCGTACTTTCCGTCGAGAAAGCCACCGATACGAAGTCGTATAACCTGAACGGAACGCAATACGTCGGATACATTAAAGTAGATAAAGTGGTGCCGACTATCGATAACTTGAAGGTCTACGCAAACCAAGAAACCAAAGATACCGAATACGGTAGTATGCCGACGGGAACCACAACGTGGAAATGCGCCAAGACCGTTTCGGAATGGGTAAACAATACCGTCCGTATTACCTTCCAAATCAACGTCAACAAGACGTGGTCGAACGATATGTACTACGCCAGCGGTAACTATATCTACTTTACCGATGCGAAACCCGATGCGGGCAAAGAGACCGTTGCGATAGACGACTATAAGAAGTGGTACAGAATCAACCCTGCCACCGACAAGATAGAGGAGTACAAGAACGGGAATTGGGAAACCATCACAGGAAGCAAAGACTCGATCGAAAAGAAAGCGGTCTTATCCAACAATACGACAGGTTTGGATTGCTATACCACGTTGACGGTGAAACTGACCGATTCTCAAAACGGAACGCGGTATCAATTCTACGTGGAATCGGGTGCCGGCTTAAAGAGTACGGTGTACACCGTTTCCGACATTCAGTCGGACGTCAACGTACCCGATATCAGTATCAACATGAAGGAAACCTACGAGCGGTTCTCCAAAGTGGACGGCAAGTACGATAATGACGCCATCGCCACCGCATATAACGGAACCGATGCGACCACCTATAACGCTAAGTCCACCTATACCGTCAAGAACAGTATCATCGTGAAAATGTCCGTCGGTAATATCGGATACAGCGGTGCTTCCGTTAAGATGCAGTACAAAGGAAACAGCTACGTTGAGTTGGAAAATATTTCTTATGCGCAGTTTACCGAAAACAAAGACGAGTTGACGGGTAAAATGACCGTTTATTATATCGTCGACCAAAACGGTGAATACGAAGTAGCTTTCCAAGTGGAAGAAAACGCCGTCACGAACGATAAGACTGCCGCCGAAAAGGTGTTTGCCGATACCCATAAACATAAAGAGGTATCTTCGAATATTAAGATGGATAACTCGGTACCGATTTTGACGGTAAAGAGCTTCACTTATACGAAGGCAAAAGACTGGGATTATACCACTTCCGACGATCGGTATTATACCGCTATGGCGATAAACTTTGCCATCGGGTATGTGGAATACAGTACCGAATCGAAAAAGTGGATTTATCATAATCAACAGTCCTCTTACAGCGATATTCACTTAAAATACAGCAGTGACGACGGCGATACGTGGGATACCGAGGACATAGAAACCGGAACGTCGAACATTTACTCGGTTACCCTCCAAGACGGAAAAGCGATTTCCTATTACTTTGCCGTATACAGCGATGCCGGTTATTCTTCGGGCAAATACCCGATTGAGTTCTCGCTCGGTAACATACTCCATTCCAATAAGTTTACCGTAACCGAAGACGGCAACCTCTACGAGAATATCGACGAAATCTACTATGAAGGGGTAACCTATACCACCGATTTCGACGGCGATAACATTGTGGAAAGTGCCATTACGAAGTTACAAAAAGCATTGAACGGCATTATGGGACATAAAATTGACGGAACGACGAGTGCTTCCTCCTTCGAGTATTCGGGCGACATCGAAAACTATCCGTTCGTCTTCAATATCGATACGCACGTATATACCTATTTGATGAAGTCCAAATTGTTGGTAGGCTTTGACGAACAACATAATGAAGTTTATGACGAAACTTCGGAATTCGTAGAGTATCAAACGATGAAGGGCGATTGGTCGAATGCAAGCGGCGGTGTGTTTGCGGCGGTACCCGTTACCGAAAAACACTACCATGGCGACTTGATGCAGTTTACTTACACGACCAATACGGCGGACGGCTACTATCAAATCAGAACGGAATTGAATAATAAGAACCTCGACTTTTTCGGCGAATCCAATCTGTTCAAAGAAGAGGAAGGTACCTATCAATTCAAGTTCTACGGTGGCGTGGACGTCAATATTTATATGTATTTCGGTGCGGAATTGACGGTTGAATACGGAGATAAGCTCTTCTATTTGCAAGGCAAAGAGAAAGACGCCATTCTTTCGCCGACCGCAGTAACCTCGTATTCTTATAACGAAGGCAAGAAAACGGTAGAACCGATATTGTCCAAAGAATACTATATGATGCAGGACGATAACAGTTTCGCACAAGTCAAAGTGACCGAAAAGGCGGGTGCTTATTATATCACGCCGTACATCAGTTTGTATTCGGTAGCCAACAAAACCATAGACGAAGCACTGGGAACGGGTTATTTCGAATTCGTCGGCGAATACGTTGTTTCGACCGATTTGAAGTATTCCGCCGGAAAAGATTATTATCACTATAACGACACAACGGGAAAATACGAGAAGTTTATTCCGTATGTCGGTTCGGCTTTGACGGGTACCGTCTACGAATATGTGGAATACAAGCAAACCGAAGACGATAAAGTTAAGACCGGTAAGACCTATTACGTGAGAAACAACAACGGTGATTTCCGTGTGAAAGTCAGAGACGGAGACACGACGGAAAAACAGTATTATGCAATCCAATACTTCCGTCCCGTATATATCACCGAAAACGAAGTAAAGAAGACCTATTTCTACGTGAACAACGAAGAAGAGTTCTCCTACATGGACGACGTTTACTATCAATACAGAGATGACAACTCGGTAACGAGAGAATGGTATTATGACGTAAGCGACGTAACCTTCCGTTTGCAAAGTAATATGACTATCGGAAGCGACAAAGTCTTGCATAACGTATACAAGACCGCCATTGACGGAAACGGAAAAGTCCTTACTTTGGCAAAAGGGGAAAGCTACCTCGACGTCAATAAGGTGTCGCAACGTAAGTACGGCAGCTTAATCATCTCGGATAACTTCGGATTGTTTGAAACCGTTGCCGGAACCGTTAAGAACTTAGAGATTAAACTCTATGAAGGTTCTTGTACGGTGGAGAGCAACAAGGCGATTTCGGTAGGTTTGTTCGCTCAAACCATTCGTGAAACGGCTCGCCTCAGCAATATCGTCGTAAGCGGAGACATTTTGGTCGACATAAACGCGTCGAGCGGTACTTCTTATATCGGAGCTTTTGCCGCAAAGGTCGTTTCGGAAGACGGTAGCAAAAAGGCAGTACTCGGTAGTCAGGATGACAATGCGCCGATTTACGTGAACACGAGAATTTCAAACCAAAGTGCAGTAGATA
>DCGI01000027.1:9094-21471 GCA_002315475.1 Christensenella sp. UBA1782
TAAACAAGACCGAATCGAATTGGATTATGTGTTGGTTACGCAAGAAATCACCTTCGTCGATTGCGACGAAGCGACCGTCCACGTCGGTTCGATTACCGGTGACAACGAAAACAACATTTCGATTTCGACTGACGGACTTCGCTATTTGCTAAACGATACCTTCTTGAACGATGAAGTCGTGGTTTCGTCGTTGTCGGGCGGTTTGAATTATAACGATTTTGTTACCACCGCTTATTCGGGTGAAGTGCAAGTTGTCGGCGAAACGGTCAGAAACAGATTGTTGTCGATGATTTATGAAGATTTCTTCGGTATCGCTTACAGCGGAGTCGCCGGCTATGGCGAAGGAACCGAATTGAGTCCTTTGCAACTGACGACGGTGCTCTATGACGATGCCGATAACAAGAAGATTTCGAACGACCTCGTCGAAGCCGATTATTCGGTCGTAAAGCAAATCGCCACCATGGATAAATACATGTTGTTGAATTATGTATGGACGGAGAGCGTCGACTTGACAAACTTCGATACGACGATTGCTTTGCATAAAGTCTTCACGGGTTCGATTACCACCAAGTACGACGAAACTTCGAGAGAGTATATTTACGTGGTACTCAATAACTTCGGTGTAAAAACCGACAAAAACGGCAATAAGATTACAATAGAAACGGACGATAAGGTATTCGGTTTCTTCGGACACTTTAACGGAAAGATAAGTAATGTCGTATTCCGAAACGTTGCGTTAGACGTCGACTATACGGGAACGGAGGCTTTGTCTTTCGGTATCGTGGCAGGCGAAACGGATAGCAACACCGTCATGAACAACGTTATCGTTATCGGACAAGCGAAGATTAACGCCACCAAAGCCGGTGCGGAAATTCGTGCAGGTGCCGTTAGCGGGTACGCCTACGAAGGAAAGATTTACGATATCTTCAGTATGGCGAACCTTGCCGTTACCGCTACGAAGATTTCGGTAGGCGGTATCGTCGGAAAAATCGACAAGAACGGCACGATGCAACTCAGTAACGGCTCCAGCGGAACCATTTACGCCTTAGGCAGAGTGGAAGCAAAGAGTTCTTCCAAGTCGGGTACGGGCGTTCAATCGGTTGCCGGTGCGGTTGTAGGTAACGGTTCCTTCTCCTTAGGTGCGACCAAGACAAACGTCTACGGCATCGTAAAGAACGCTTACAATTTGGGCGTTTTGGAAGATTCTACCGTGGTCGGTCTCGGAAACTACAATGAAGACCATGTGGAAATGGTATCCTTTGACAACAAAGACATGAGAGGAACTTTGTTGGAAAACGAAAAATCCGTCTTTGACGTAGTATTCGGAACGAACGGATATTATCCGCTCGCAGGAACCGGTTTAAGCGGAGACGAATTCCAAGTCCTGAACGAAGAAGACTTCCACAATATCAACCTTGCGTTGTACGCAAACTACCGCATCAAGAACAATATTACCTTTACGAACTTCGAAACCATCGGTGAAGGCTTGTATTTCAGCGGTACCATTGACGGAGGCGACTCGAACAATATCGCCGCCGACAGTGAAGAAAGCAGTATCGTATCGTTGTCGAACGTAACGGGACCGCTCGTATACCATGTACTCGGTACCATTAAGAATATCGGCGTCAACTTGAACTGCAATATTGTGGTGGAATCGGGTGAGGAATATTACTTCGGTGGTATTGCCGTTAAGGCGGAAGGTAATTTGACCAATATCACCGTCGGCGGTACCGTAAATATCGTCGGTGCTTCTAAGAATACGACGGCATACGTTTCCGGCTTTGTCGGCGTCAGCTACGGCGGAACCATTTCGGGGAACAAGTCGATTATTAACGATATCAGTGCTTTGAGTATCACCGTCAGCAACGTCGGTACGGTTTACTTCGGCGGATATGCCGCTGAGGTGTCGCAAGGAATGTCAATCTTCAGTTACGGTCTTGCAAACGGGAGCGTGAACATTATCGACTGTACCAACGTGATTGCCGGTTTGCTTGTCGGACAGTCGCATGGCGAATGTACCTGGTCGATGACTTTGGAAGTGACGTACTTCTACGATATTTATATTACCGAAGACGACTTGAAGAAGCTTGTCGAAAAGAGCAGTCCGGAAGCGAAGACGAAAGAAAATCCGAACGGCGTAATCAATCTGTACGGCAGAAAGAACGGTTAAGAAACGGGGGAGGGGGAAAACCTTTTGAAAAAATGTTTTCCCCCTTGCACCCCACTTTCGAAAACAAGCGGAAGGCACATCGTCCCGATGTGCCTTTTTCGTTGACAAAAAAAAGTTTTTTCGGTACAATAAAGGAGCTTATAAGAAAATCGAAACAGACGTAGGGGAAGTTCGGTGAAAATCCGACGCAACAGCCATTACCGTAACAGTCGGGATGCCTACCTTATAAGCTATATCGAAACCATTCTTGGGCAAGCGGAAGAATACGGACGAAGTGATACGATTGTATTTTCGTCTTTCCTGCAAAGGAAAGATTTTTTTCTACCGATTTGGTATGGTTTCCGAAAATGATTACAAGAAGTCGGAGGCTTTAATATGAGAAAGATAAGTAAAATTTTGGTTGTGGTTTTGTGCGTTTTGAGCATTTGTACCATTCTTGCTTCATGCGGTAACAACGATACTGCGGGTACGATGACGTTGATTGTCGGAGAAACAGAGTATACCGTCGATTTGAGTAAGGTGGAAGGGAACGACGGCTTGTTTGCCGTCTTAAGGACGTTGGAAAAGCAGGGGGAACTTACTTATACCGCAAACGGGAATTTTTTAACGCAGGTAGGAAACTTGCAACAAGACGCACGAGCCGGTGTGTATTTGTATATTTATACGTCGGTAGAAGAAGACTTTGACGTATCCGTTTATGCAACCGAAAAAGATTATAAAGAAAAAAAACTCGTTTCTTCGGGTGTCGGTGCCGACAGTATGCACGTCAAGAAGGATTGTTATATAAAAATCGAAACCGTACTTTGGGCGTAAGAATATGAAAAATCGGTTTGTTTTATCGGGTGCCAAAAGACTGGCTTTGATAGGCTTGCTTTCCGCTTTGTTGGAAGGGGGAAAACTGGCACTTTGTACCATTCCGAACGTGGAAATCGTCAGTATGCTTTGTGCGTTATACGGCTATGTTTTCGGCTTGTACGGGGTGGTTTCCGTTATTATTTTCGTCGGGGCGGAAGTCCTTATTTGGGGCATGGGAACGTGGGTACTGTCCTATCTTTTATATTTTCCGCTGTTATGTTTTGTATTTATGGGGTTGGCAAGAACAAAAAACAAAAATCGCTTCTTGTTTACGGGCATAGCCGTCTGTATGACCGTTTTGTTCGGGGTGTTAACTTCTATGGTGGACGTCGGGTTGTTTTCATCGGAAAAGATTGACTTTTGGAAAAGGTTTTCTATTGTTTACGTTCGAGGAATAACCTTTTACGTGATTCAGACCGTCTGCAATCTAATTCTTTTTTTGTTTGCTTTTTTACCGTTAGAAAGAATCCTGACAAAATTAAAAAGAAAGTATTTTTCTACGTAGTTAGCCTTTACTTCTCGGATACTATTGGGTATAATAATAGAAAAACTACGGGAGAAAACTATGGAATATGACGTTTTGATAGTCGGAGCAGCAACCAGCGGAGCTTTTTTAGCCAAACGATTGGCAAAAAAAGGATATAAAGTACTGGTTTTGGAAAAAGATAAAGCCGATACGGTGGGTTCAAAAATGGATATTTTTCACGTTGCCGCACAGGAATTTGAAAGATTCGGATTGACGCGGGTGCGAAAAGGGGATGCGGAATGGGCATTTGAATTTACCGAAAACTACGTAGCTTCCCCGACGGGAAAATATCCGAAAGCGTCCTTCCTGCCCATGGTGGGTTTACACATGCACCCGTACGTTTCTTTAATGAACCAAGAAGCGATAGAGGCGGGAGCCGAAATCACATATCAAACGAAATTTGTGGATTTCCTTTGGGAAAACGACGAAATCATTGGGGTTGTGTGTGATAAGAACGGCGAATCGGTATCGTATCGGAGTAAAGTCGTCGTAGATTGTTCGGGAATCGGGGCTTCGTGTCGCATGAAATGCCCGAAAGAATGGGATATGGATTATACAATAACCGAAAACGACTTGTTTTACGTAATATTGCGTTACGTTACTTTTGCCGATAAAAAGCATACCAACGTAGGATATCCTTCGCATAAGGCATGGATTGCCCCATGTGCCGACGAAGACGGAGGCATAATCGGTATCGGTGCTTGTCACAGTTACGCGTACGCCGAAGAAATGTACAAAAAGTTTTGTGACAGCATTGCGTTGCCGCAACATACCGTCGTTTCTACCGAAAGGGGGGTTACTCCGTATACCCGTCCCCCGTATTCCTTTGTACATAATCGTTTTATCGCATGCGGAGATGCCGCTTGTTTGACAAAACCCAATAACGGCGAAGGGGTTACGAGTAGTATGGTTCAACTGGAAATCGTGGAAAAAGTATTAGATAAAGCCTTCCGAACGCAGGACTTTTCACGAGAAAATCTTTGGGAGATAAACACCGAATACAACAAAGTACAAGGTGCCGATTTTTCGATGCTTCGTGCGGTTTTGACAAAGGCAATCGGCGCAAAGGACGAGGAATTCGAGTATTTCTTTCAAAAAGAGATTATTTTTAAGGAGAGTTTGTTAAAGGGCGTCAACGAAGGAGCCGTAAAAATTACATTCGGGGAGATACGTCACATTCTTTTCGGAATTTTGGGTGGCATGTTGTGCGGAAAAATTCATAATAAAACCATTCGGGAAACGCTTAAAGGACTCCTTTTGGGATTAAGATTACAAAAACTCTATAAGAATTTTCCGCCGGCAACAGAAGGCTTTTCCGATTGGTGCAAAAAAGCGGAAAAACTTTGGAATAAAGTCGGAAAAATGCAGTAAAAGGGGCGTCTACGGATTCTTTACGCACAACGCGAGAATCCTCTACGCTCCAGGATAACCGCTTCTGACGATATTTATCAATATCGTGGTTGACAGAAGCGGTAAAAAAAGGTATAATAAAAGCGATTTTTATAAAAAGGAGCTATTTATGGAAAATCAAGAAAACGGCTTGACGCTCGGAGATATTTTTCGGGTAATAAAGAAGAGAATCCTTTGGATTGCTATCAGTACGGTAATCATTTTTATTATCGGTACGGTGGCATTGAATTTTGTGTATAACAAAGACAAAGAGTATTATACGATAGGTTTTGAGTATCATAATACCGCACTTACCGGTTCCAAGTATCCCGACGGTACGGCTTTTCGGTATTCCGACCTAATTACCGAAGATGCGTTGAAAAAAATCGTAGAATCCGATTCGGATTTTTCCGATATCGATTATGTGGATATGGTAAAAACGGACTCCATTCAGTTCTCTCTGTATACTTCCGATGAAGATGCCGACGTAAAAGAATCCTATGAGATGCTCTCCGTCAAAGTAAAGTACTTCAAGGACATAAATCAAGCAAGAGAATTCATGCACGCTATTATTCAATCTCCGATTGAAAAAGCGCAAAGCTTGATGGAAGAATTGAATTACAAGACCAATCTGTATGCTTTCGATTTGTGCAGAACGACGTATTCCGATAAGATTTCTTATCTGACTTCGCAAAAAAACTATTTGGATTCCATCTACAACGCACTAATTGATACCTACGGCAGTTATTACACCGTCAACGACGGCAAGCTTTCCGACGAATATAACGGCATGACGTTAAAACAATTACAAAATACCTTGAATAACGTTTTTTCGTCTAACGACAGTTCTTACTTGACCAGTGCGGTTTCTGCCAACTATTTCGTTTTGGACTCGTTGACCTACGACTTTACTTCCAATGCGGTATCTAAAATCCAAACCTTGTTGCAAGAAAAGAAAGAGAACGTCAAAGGTATCGAAGAGCTTTCTTCCAGTCTTGCCAGTTTAATTGCACAAATCGGAACCGGTTCCACCGAAATCTTGGCACAACAAGACGTTTCTTCTTTCCAATCGAATATTGCGTCGTTCGTAATCCGTAACAACAATATCGACCGTTCGGTTACCGATATTTGGAATCAGATTCATCAGCTTGGACAAGAAACCGAAAACAAGGCGAAACAACTTTTAATCGGTGAAGGAAATACCGAAACGACACCGGGAACTTTGTATCGACAATTAATGGATATCGTCGAGGACTCGGTCAATACCACCAATACGATTACCAAAGAAGAATTGGACGACTTATTGACTCTTTATCGCACAGAATTGGAAACCGCAACGGAAATAGCGAGAGAAGTCAAGATTTTCGTTACTGAAAACGAAACCGCTATTATCTATAAGACATATAATCCTAAGAAGAGCGGCGGTATCAACCTGTTTATCGGAATGGCACTTGCACTCGTTGCCGGATTTGTGCTGACGACCTTTGTGTTCTGTTGTATCGATATTCCGAAAGCAAAAGAAGCGGCAAGAAAAAACAAAGGTGTTGTTCCCGTTCCGGCAGCAGCACCGGCTCCCGAAGCAGCCGGGATTTCGAAAGAATAATCTTAAAAAATAATCAAAAACAGGGTAAGTGTTTTTACCCTGTTTTTTTATGTAAAAAAGGTTATTTCAAGTATAGTATTGACAAAAACGGAAATTTTTTTATACTATATAGAGAGAACGTTGAATCGATAAGGAAAGGAGAGTATATGGATTTATTTTTAGGAATCGATTTGGAAACGGAAAAATCGGTTGCTGCGTTGGATTTAAGCGACTTGGAACAACGCGAAAAAGCAATGAATCGAATTCGTTTACAAATCATTCAGAAGCACAAGAATAACGGGGTAATCTTTATGTTTACGCAAAACGTTTACATTGACGATACCGTCGTTATCGGGGCGGGGACGGTGATTTATGACGACCAAAATATACGAGGAAACACGATTATCGGACAAAACTGTGTATTAGAAGCCGGAAATATCATCGAGAACGTCTACATCGGTAACGAAGTAAAAATCACGAAAAGCGTATTGCGTGATTGCCGAATCGGAAGCAAAACGACGGTAGGACCTTTTGCGCACGTGCATACGGGTAGCAAAATTGAAAGAGAATGTCGCATCGGAAACTTTGTGGAAATCAAGAATGCCACCATCGGCGTCAATACCAAGATGGCACACCTCGCTTATATCGGTGACGTAGACATAGGAAATCAGTGCAATATCGGTTGCGGCAGTATTTTCGTGAACTATGACGGAAAAAATAAACACCGCAGTTTGGTGGGGGACAGCGTCTTTATCGGCAGTAACTCCAACGTAATCGCACCCGTAACCATCGAAGATAACGCTTATATTGCGGCGGGTTCTACCGTAACCGTCGATTTGCCGAAGAACTGTATGTGTATCGCAAGAAGCAGAGAAACGGTAAAAGCCAACAGAAGTAAGTATCATAAAAACGTATTTAATAAAAAATATTTCGGGACGGACGGTATTCGAGGCGTCTTCGGAGAGGACTTAACGGAAGAAATCGCCTACATGACGGGCAATTTCTTAGGGTATTCTTCGGGCGGCGGAAAAATCGTCGTGGGGAGAGATACCCGTATCAGCGGCGGCATTTTGTCGGAGAGCTTGATTCGCGGTATTACCGATGCGGGAGCGGAAGTGGTGGATTTACGTGTGACGAGTACTCCTTCGGTGGCTTTCGTTACTTCTCATATCGGCGCCAATTACGGAATAGTGTTAAGTGCATCGCATAACCCCGCTAAATACAACGGTATTAAGATTTTTAACTATGACGGCAGAAAGCTGACCGATATCGAAGAAGTGGAAATAGAAACCCATATTGACGGTCAAAAGCCGATAAGAGTCGAAAAGAAAGGAACCGTTACCGACGGCAGGGGATACGTGGAATCCTATTGTGACGCCATGAAACAGATTATCGGGGATTTGAACGGTTTGAAAGTGGTGCTTGATTGTAGTAACGGTGCCGTTTCGGCTTATGCGCCCGAGTTATTCCGCTCTTTGGGTGCCGAAGTATACGCCTATAACGATGAAGGGGACGGCGAGCACATAAACGATAGCTGTGGAGCCCTGTACCCGTCTTTTGCCGCCGAGAAAGTATTGGAACTGCATGCCGACGTCGGCTTTTCGTATGACGGGGATGCCGACAGATTGATTGCCGTCAACAAAAACGGTGAAATCGTGGACGGAGACAGTATTATTTATATCACCGCAAAATATCTAAAAGAAAGAGACCGTTTGCTCGGGAATCGCGTCGTGGGTACGGTTATGAGCAACTTAGGAGTGGAAAGCTGCTTGCAAAAGCTCGGTATCCAAATGGTTCGCACCGACGTGGGCGACCACTACGTGATGGAACAAATGATTCGTGACGGTTCTGTGGTCGGCGGAGAAAATTCGGGACACATTATTCTGCACGAATTTTCCAATACGGGCGACGGATTGCTTGCCAGTCTGTTCCTTTGCAGAATCATGGAAGATACCCAAAAGAATCTTGCCGAATTGGATGACAGTATCCATTATCCACAAGTTATGGTCAATTTGCTAACCAAAAAGAAAAAGGAAATCATGGAAGCTCCTTCGGTAAAAGAGTTTATCGAAAAGGTAAAAGCCGAACTTGGGGTAAAAGGCAGAGTCCTTTTGCGTGCCAGCGGAACCGAACCGAAAATCCGTATTATGGCAGAATGTTTCGATAAAAGGGTTGCCGAAAAAACGGTGGAAAAGGTACGGTTATTCCTTGAAAGTCATTTTGAACTGTAAGAAGAATCGCAAAAAAAGAGCTTGTCAAACGGCAAGCTCTTTTTTCTTTGAAATAAAAATGTTAATCGACGGAAGGATTGTGATAGGTAGGAATCATTACGTGTAACTGTCCGATAACGTCTTCGGGTTTGTTGGCTTTGGCGAGGTCGATAAGCTTATTTAAGTTACCGATAAAAGCATCTTCTTCGACGTCGATTTGCTGACAAATAAAAATCTTTTTGTTGGCGGTTTTGCGCATACCCTCACCGCTGATAAGTAATTCTTCGTAAAGTTTTTCACCCGGTCGTAATCCGGTAAAGACAATATCAATATCCCGATAAGGAACCATACCCATTAAACGAATCATATTTTCGGCGAGGTCAAGTATTTTTACGGGTTCGCCCATATCCAAAACGAAAATCTCACCCGATTTTGAAAAAGTTCCCGCTTCCAAAACCAAAGATACGGCTTCGGGAATGGTCATGAAATACCGAATAATGTTTTTATCGGTAATGGTAATGGGACCGCCTTCGGAAATTAGACGACGAAAGAGGGGAATAACCGAACCGTTGCTGCCGAGGACGTTTCCGAAACGAACGGCGCAAAATACGGTGTCGGGGCAGGTTTGCGCGTGGTATTTTACTACCATTTCGCAACAACGTTTGGAGGCACCCATGACGTTTGTCGGGTTGACCGCTTTATCGGTGGAAATCAATAAGAAGCGTTTGACTTTGAATTCGGCAGCCAATTCGCATAAATTCCAAGTTCCCACCACGTTATTCTTAATGGCTTGCTCGGGTACGTGTTCCATCAAAGGCACATGTTTGTGTGCGGCGGCGTGGAAGACGAGTTCGGGACGGAAGGTGTCGAAAAGAATCCGGCACCGTTCGTAATCGGCAATGGAACAGATGGAAACTTCTAAATTCAGTTTGGGGTAGTGCCGAACGAGTTCCAATTGAATATCATAAGCATTATTTTCGTAGATATCCATAATAACCAACTGTTTTGGCTCGTATTTGGCGATTTGACGACAAAGTTCACTGCCGATGGAACCACCCCCGCCGGTCACCAAAACGACTTTATTGCGAATATGATCTTTGATGCTCTCCATATCAAAAGTCATCGGTTCTCTGCCGAGCAGGTCTTCGATTCTGACTTCACGAGGTTGAATGGCTTTTTGATCGCATTGATCCACCATTTCCTGAATGGGCGGAACGATTTTCAAAGAACAAGGTGTGCTGATACAATCGTTAATAATTCTCTTTTTTTCGGTGCTTACACAGGAAGGAATGGCAAAAATAATCTTTTTTATATGGTATTTGTTGACGATTTTGACGATATTGTGCGTCGTCCCGACTACGGGTAAATCTTGAATACGTTTGCCGAGTTTTTCGGGATTGTCGTCGACGAAGCAAACGGGTTTGAAAATGGAATGGTCGTTTTCGAAAGCTTTGGCTAGGCTGGTTCCCGTCCAACCGGCACCGATGATTAAGGTGTTGTTGGTGTTGCCGATAGGTTCGTCGGTAATATGTTTTCTTTGATGTTTGGCAATGTAAAACTGTAAAATCAAAAGCTTAAAGGCGGATACGATGGAATAACATACGAAATAAGAAATCGCGAGGAAAGCCAATTCCCATTTTTGATAACCAAACGTGGCAACCGATAAACCGAAAGTGGTCAATGCCGAAACAAGAATGGATAAGTGAAGATAAATAAAGGCTTTTCCGCCCGAGTATTCCCATAAAATGTTGTTCATTTTGGTTAGCCGTTGCATAATCAAATAGAAACACAGGAAATAGGCGGGAATAGTTACGTAATGTCGCCAATCCATCGTATGATGAAAACCGAATTCAAGGGATAGTAAAACCATCTCAAGACAAAATAAGATAAGAACAAAATCGGCAAAAGTAGCAAATGCCTTTTTCGTTAAGGATAGCAAACGTTTTTTTCGTGCCATAAAGCCTCTTTCTTAAGTATTAAATTTTTTAGAGTATGACTATCATACCATAAAAACAAAGATTATTCAAGTGTTTTTCAATTTATTGCCGAATAACCTGCCTCGAAAGTGCTTTTTTTGTATAATTTCAGTCGTTTCCGGTATAATTATCGGTTCAGAACCGTCCTTTTGTTCGATAGTTTTATCCATACAATCGGGACAAACCATTCTTCCTTCGGGAATAATACAACCGCAACAAATACAACGATCTACCATAAACGACTCCTTTTTGAATAAGTATATGTATTCTATCATTTTTTATACTCTCCTTTTTCGGTAAAGATTCGTTTCAAAGACGTCCCTAAATCGTGTATAAGACGGGACGTTTTGGAAATAAAGGAAATTCATTGAAAAAAATAAGGTGGTAGGCATAACGAAACAAGGATCCAGCTATAAATATGATTGACACCGATACAAAGCTATGGTAAAATATCGGCGAATAAAAGTCCGTAACGTGGGTGAAATTGTGAAAAAATGTTTAATTGTTATCAATAAAAAAAGCGGCAGTTACGAAAAAATGCCGGTTGCGATTTTGGAAAAAGTTTTTGGAAAAGGCTTTGAAACGGAGATATTTTATATTGAAGAAGGACATCCGTTTGAATATATGCCGACCGACAGAGTGGTTATTTGCGGAGGGGACGGTACGTTTAATTCGGTTTTGAACCTGTACAGAAAACGAGATACCGAGATTATTTACTGTCCTTGCGGAACGCTGAACGAAACATCTAAAAGAGACGTGGAGGGGACGGGAGACTTTTTAATAGCCGACTGCGGCGAAGCCGACGAAAAATTCTTTTCCTATGTGCTGGCTACGGGCGTTTTTACCCCGCTCGGCTATGCGGTAAACAATAAAGTCAAACAAAAATACAAGGCGTTTGCTTATATCGCCAATACCGTCAAACAGTTAAAAGTATGGCGTATTCGTGCCAAACTGAACGTCGACGGGGAAAACAGAGAAGGGGAGTACTCGCTCTTGATGTTTTTAGACTCGGCGCAGTGCTTCGGATTGACGTTCAATAAAATGTTTCGTCCCAATCGGGAAAAACTATATATGTTATCGGTAAAGGCGCCCCGTTTTGACGGATTTTTCGGTTTAGCCGAATTGTTCTTCCCGTTCTTCCGAGCTTTTTTCATTGGTTTCAAAAAACCGTTCCATTCGAAGAAAATGGATTTTCAAGAGATTCATAACGTTACGGTGGAAACCGATCGTTCCTACGACTTTTGCGTAGACGGAGAAAAATGGACGATGCCGCTTTCTTATTCCGTTTGTCCGTACCCATTGAATCCGCCTATCCGCGTGGTGTCCGATAAAGTGGTTCGGAGTCTGTCGGAAAAAGAATAAATCGTATAGAAAAACATACGCACCCCCGCCGAATCTTTGCTTTTTTCATTTTTCACGAGAATCTTCCCAAAGATGAGTATCAAAGATACTTGTATAATGAAGAAATGGAAAAAGCAGACAAAAAGTAGAATACTCCCGAAAACGATATAAAAAAGAAACTTGCTTATGCAAGTTTCTTTACTTTTTGGTGCACCTTCACGGGTTCGAACCGGGGACCCACTGATTAAGAGTCAGTTGCTCTAGCAGCTGAGCTAAGGGACCAACTAGCAAGAGAAATAATAAACTATTTATCCAGTTAAAACAACAA
>DCGI01000030.1 GCA_002315475.1 Christensenella sp. UBA1782
CCATTGCCGTGCAAAGCGGTATAGAAATCGTATTTGGAAATCGTGGAGTGACGGACGATTTCTCTTTCGTACGCAAGCCAACGGTCAAGCCACTCGTTCAGCGTAACGATGCAGTCCTCGGTCAGTTCCACCCCTTGATAGACCTCTTGGAGTTTGCGGAACTTCGTCATGGCTTCCGCCTGCGTCAGCCCGAAGACCGATTTGTAAATCGGCTTTTTGTTTTCCTTGTGCCCGACGATGATGCGTGCTTCCCATCTTCCGTCGGGTCTTTTTCGAACCATTCCGTCCCCGTTCGGACGTCGTTTGCTCATATCATTTTCTCCTTTCTGTGGGAAATTGCGAAGCAAATTCGGGGCGTGACTAACCGTATTTCAGATAACAACTGCTTTAATGTCACGCCTATCACCCTCTTTCGAGCACAACAATACCACAAAGATTTTTATATATCCAGCGAAAAGAAAAGAGTTATCAGAAAGTTATCAATTGTTTTTTGCATTTTAGGTTGACAACATCCTAAAATTTGTGTATAATAATATTGAAAATGTTGAATCATATAGTTAGGAGGTTGTCAACATGAACATTCAAACCAATAAAATTGTCCCGATTTCCGAAGCCAACCAAAACTTTTCACGTGTCGCTCGAACGGTTGACAAGCTCGGTGAAGTCGTTATTTTCAAGAATAACAAGCCGAAATATAAACTGATTGATATCGAACAAGACAATGAAATCGAAATGACGGATGACGAAAAAATCGATTTCGTGGCTGCACGCATTCTCCGCATCTATCGCAAAGCTTTTGAGGAGTTGGCAAAATGATTAAATTCAGTCGAGAGAAGGTTTTGCTTCTTCATCAAATCATTTCGGAAGCTACCGGCGGTGACCCGAACTTGCGCGATATTAATCTGCTGGACAGCGCTTTGGAATCTGCTTTTCAAACCTTTGACGGGAAGGAATTGTACCCATCCAAAGAAGAAAAAGCAGCACGCATCGGGTATGCTTTGATTTCCAATCACGCCTTTGTGGACGGGAATAAGCGTATCGGAATGTACGTTCTTTTATCCTTTTTGGAAACGAACGGCATCCAAATCCGTCCGACGGATGATGAAGTTATCCGCGTCGGTTTGGCAACCGCTGCCGGCAAAATGAAATACGAAGACATTTTGGAATGGATTCGGAATAACGAATAACCTTTTGGCGGAGAGTCTCTTCTCCGCCTTTTTCATTGTTTGGCATCACAATTTCTGAAAAGTGAAATTATTTTTGCCACCGGATTGCGTCTTCCAACTTTATACTTCCATTGATTCTATTCACTTCTTCAATACAATTGTGACGAAGTTTCCCGAGATCTTCTTCATCAAAATCGTTGACTGCCGCAAGAATATTATTTAACATCGAGATTTCAACCGAAAGTTTGAAGAGAGCGCTGCTTCTTTTGTGATCGACTTCATCCAAAACTTTTTTGAAAGCATCCCTCACTTCCGCGTTGATGAGTTCGGGTGCTTCTTTGTTTTGCAGGTAACTAAGATAGAACTGAACGGCGTTTTCGATGAATTCACTCATGTTTGGATCGCTTTTCATCGCGGTAAGCATGCGCACGGTTTCCAACGTTTGTTCGTGAATCGTGAGTGTAAAGTCAATTTTTCTTCAAATTGCGCTGAAACCAAAGGGGTTTGCTCCAGTTTGTATTTTTTAACTTCTTCAGTAATGATCGAATTGTATTTTCCGTCGACTTCTTTATTAGATGTTTCAATATCTCTTTGGCATTTAATGTCCAAATCGGAACAGTCCGGCTCAATATCCGTGAAAGTCAGCAAATGTCTATCGCCGAGCGTATATGGAAATTTGAAACCTTTAGGAAGATTTCCTTTGTCATCATATTTAGGCTCAACTTCTGATAAGCCCATGGAATCTCGGGTGTATCTTCCGAGATAAGTTTCATATTTTGGTTTTCCATGACTATTGTAACCGGATGTCTCGGTAAGAATTGATTTTCGGTTGCGTTCAATGGAAACGCAAATGAGCGGGAACTCATCCGACCCCGGGACTTCCCGATTCAAAACGACCTGTTCACTTATAGCGAATTCCGAGTGACCGTCAAGTAAAAAAGATGACAAGTTTTCCTCATTTTTTCGGTATTGTGCTTTTGAAACAACATACGCCGCTTTTACTTGAACATCGGTAATTGCTTCGCATTTTGCCGATTGAACACCGAGGTAATATCTGCGGAACTTAAGATATGTTTTCCATTTTTCAATTGTTTTGAGGGCCTCTTCGGGTTTTTCAATTGGATAAACTTCAAGGCAGAGTCTGTCAATAAAATCTCTTGTCAAAACAGCATCATGCGTTTCTCTCACGCCAAAATCAGGGACAGTCATCGTCCTTCCCATTTTATCACTGAATGTTTTGGTGGCAAATGCCGGAGCGGCTGTACATAACACGCGAAACTCGCCGAATTTAGCAACTCCGGAGTCAATCAGTTCAATACCCTTGACGGTGAAAGCTATAACCGAGCCAAAAGTAATGTCACCAATCAAAATAACATCGTATTTTCCCGGTATGCCGGTGTCCTGGTTAATAGTCGGACGAATAACGACGTTGTTTATATACTGTAAACCTTGCGTCCCGTCTTTTTTTATTTTGGTTTGAATGCTTCGTTCAAGTGCCGGCATTGAAATGAAATAATAGTGTTCGTTATATGGGCAACATCTTCCCACAAATTCCTGTAAAGTATCGGGAGCGTCAGATCCGATTTTCTTTTTTATATTCAAATACTGTTCGTTTAATGATTGAGTGAAAAAATCATTTGTGTTGAAATTGCCACTTTTACTCTCGTTGAGATTATCAACAAAGTTCAGATACAAATATCCCACAAATATGTCCCCCTATTATATTTTTTGTTTATCGTTTTTTGAATGATACCGGTAAAATAATCGTCATAGTTCCATTTGGAATACTCCGTGTTTTCATCGAAGAACAATCCGAGACCGTTCAAAACGGAATCAACGTAACTGTCATCGATTTTCAAAAAATACTGCGACAGCTGACCGTTCTTGTATGTATCGGAGAGAAGCATTTCCGGGCAACGCTCTTTCACCTTTTCAAACAGCTCCACGCTGTTGTGTTTGATAAAATTCCAAACGGTAAAGAAGTCGTTGTAGGCTTTGAAGTGACGTAACTCGGCAACTTTTCTTCTGCCGTGAACTGTACCTTCAATAAACGTTTCCAGCTTGTTGCGGTTAACATCGGGATAGTTGTATCCGAGAACCCTCGCTTCATAAAGCATCAGTGCCGTCATCTCACTTGCGATTTGATGGATGAAGTTTGCATGAAGCGCCACACCAAACCGACAAGTTTGATATTCCGATTGAACCGATCTATTCTTATTCTTCTTTATTATAACATAAACATATAAATAAATCAATATTGCACGATGATTTTGTTTATTTGGGTTTGTAGTGTAAATTGACAAAGTAACTTCCACAATGGAATTTGCTCATAAAAAAGGAAATACTTGAAGAAATCGGAAAAATATGTTATAATCTTTCAAAAGGGAGTTTTCCCAAAGGAGATTTATGAAAATCATTATTGCCGGAGCAGGTAACGTCGGAAAGCGTTTAATTGAAGACTTGGCGGAGGAGGGGCACAATATCGTCCTCGTCGACAGGGATTCTTCCGTCGTCGAAACCATCATCGACACCTGTGATATTATGGGTATCGTCGGGAACTGCGTCAGCGCCGATATTTTGAAAAATGCGGGGGCGAGCGAAGCGGATTTGGTTATCGCATGCACGCAACAAGACGAAATGAACATTTTGTGTTGCATGGTAGCAAAAAAATTGGGCGTGAAAGAAACGATTGCCCGTGTGCGGAACCCCGAATATTTCGACCTTTTCCATAACGTGGACTTGGGTTTGACGATGATGGTCAATCCCGAAAAGGAAGCCGCTTTGGAAATCAACCGCGTTCTGCGTTTTCCTTCCGCTATCAAAATAGAACCTTTTGCCGACGGCAAGGTGGAACTTGTGGAAATCAAAATTCATCCCGATTCCCCTTTGGCAAATCAAGTGTTGAAAGACATTACGCATCGCTTCCAAATCAAAATCGTCGTCTGTGCGGTGCATCGGGGAAAAGAAATTTTTATTCCCAACGGGGATTTCGTTTTACAGGCGTGGGATGAAATTTATTTCACGTCCGCTCCGAAAGACATCACCCAGCTTTTCCGAGAAATGGGCTTGCCCAAAGCCATACGAAAGGTCATGATTGCCGGCGGTAGCCGTACCGCTTTTTACCTCGCCAAAGAACTTCGTAAGAGCAACATTACCGTCAAGATTATCGAAAACGACGAGTCCCGTTGCAAACTGCTGGAAGAAGAACTCGACAAAGCCGATATCGTCTTCGGCGACGCCGCCAATCAAGACATCCTTATCGACGAAGGACTGCAATCCATGGACGCCTTCGTCAGTCTGTGCGGTATCGACGAACGGAATATCATCCTTTCCCTGTTCGCCTCCAAACAAGGTATTCAAAAAGTGGTCACCAAAGTGGATAACGTCGGCTATCTGAATTTGTTGGAACATAAAGGCTCGGAGAGTATCGTATCGATTGCTTCTTCCACCGCCAACCAAATCGTTCGTTACGTGCGCGGCAAGTCAAACAGTATCTCGAACGAGTTCCGAAAACTGTACCGCATCATCGACGATTCGGTAGAGGTCATGGAATACAAAGTGTCCGAAGACTTCTCGGGTATCAATATCCCCATTAAGGATTTACGTCTGCAACCCGAAGTGCTTATCGCCGCCATCGTCCGAAACGGCGACGTCATCATCCCCGGCGGAAACGACAGCATCTTACAAAACGATACTTTGGTTTTGGTCACCACGCAGGATTCTTTCGGGAACCTAAACGATATGTTGGAGTAATATTATGAACTACCGAATGTCGTCGTATCTGTTGGGACAAATCCTTCTGATTACTGCAGGACTGATGCTGATACCTTTTATCATGGCGTTGGCTCTGGGGGAGTCGAACACGCCGCTTGCTTTCGGCATCACCCTTGCCTGCATGGTGTGTTTAGGCACGCCCTTCATCATCAAAAAACCGAAGAATACCGAGATTCGGGCGCGAGGCGGTTTTGTCATCGTGGCGCTTGCTTGGATTTTTCTTTCTCTTTTCGGTGCCATGCCGTTTACCCTCAGCGGTTATATCCCGAATTATTTAGACGCCCTGTTCGAAACGGTTTCCGGTTTCACCACGACGGGTGCCACCATTCTTGCCGAGGTGGAGAGTCTGCCGCACAGTTTACTGTTTTGGCGTTGCTTCACCCACTGGATAGGGGGCATGGGCGTGTTGGTATTCGTGATTGCCGTTCTACCGAAAACAAACGCCGCCATCGTGCATCTCGCCAAAGCCGAGATACCCGGACCGCAATTCGGTAAACTCGTCAGCAAACTCCGTTTTACCGCTCGCATTTTGTACGGCATTTACATCCTTTTGACCTTTATCGAAGTGATAGCTCTGCTCCTATGCGGGATGCCCGTATTCGATAGTTTCGTTACGGCGTTCGCTACGGCGGGAACGGGCGGTTTCAGCTGTCGAAACGCCAGTATCGCCGCTTACGGCAGCCTTCCCGTCGAAATCGTAACCATGGTCTTTATGTTCTTATTTTCTATCAATATGAACCTCTTTTATTTTATCTTGATAGGAAGAATCGGGCAGGCTTTCAAAAACGAAGAATTGTGGTGGCTATGCGGTTATACCTTCCTTGCCGTCGTCCTCGTTACCGTTTCTTTGTGCATGCACAACGTTTACGAAACGTTCGGCGAAACGTTACGCTACGCCACCTTTCAAGTCGTCTCCGTCGTCAGTACAACGGGTTTTGCGACGGCGGACTTCGGTACTTGGCCGGTTATGGCGCAAACGGTTCTGTTCGTCTGTATGTTTATCGGCGGTATGGCGGGCAGTACGGCGGGCGGCTTAAAAGTTTCCCGCATCATGACTTTATCCAAAGTATCGGGCAGAGCCATCAAAAAGAGCATCTCCCCGCGTGCCGTTCTCTCCGTCAAAGTGGACAAAAAAAGAATGGACGAAACGTTGGTACAGAATACCGTAACGTACTTCACTCTCTATATGTTGCTTATTTTACTTTCTTCGATTTTGTGTGCCGTTGCCGAGCCGATGCAAAGCGATTTCGCCACCTCTTTTTCGGCGGTGGTAACCTGTATCAACAACGTCGGCCCCGGTCTTTCCGCCGTCGGCCCTGTCTGCAACTTCGGTTCTTTACACGCCTTTACCAAAGTGGTTCTTATTTTCGATATGTTGCTCGGCAGATTGGAAATCTACCCCGTTCTGCTTTTGTTTTATTATAAGTCTTGGAAGCGTGCGTAAACCGCTCGTTTGTATTTATGAAGAAACCCGAAAATTGCTTTTCGGGCTTCTTTTTATTTATATTAGGTTTCCCGAATTACTCATAATCGGTAGCGAGTACGGTTTCTTCGCCGTAATCAAGAACCTTTTCCAAAAGTTCTTCCGACAAGGTAAAATCCAAAGAAATCATAATCGCCGAAAAAGTCTGATCGTCGACTTTTTTCTTCTTGAAAGCAGTAAAAATCATTTGCAAAACGCCCAGTAGCGGCACGAGGAAAACAAGTACCGAAGCGACAATCGACAACATGGAAGAAAACAGATAGTATACCGGCACGTCACTGAGCTTCATGTCAAAGGACTTTCGTCCGATACTGTCCCTTCTGAATTCGCCGAAATCGAAGTCCTCCGGTAACGTCGGCATGTCTTCTCCGCCGAAGTCGAAGTCACCGTCCGGCTTAAAATCGCCTCCCGAAAAGAAATCGCTATCGGGTTTCGTAAACCCTTCGGGCGGGGTAAAATCCTCCGGTAGTTTTCCTATACCGAAGTTACTCATGTCGGTGGCAGAAGAACTCCCGAAGGCATTTCTCTCCCCCGTCATCAAGGTAAAAATGTCCTTGATTTTTTGCGTCGTTTCTTGCCGAACCGACTGTTCTTTGGCTCCCTCCATATCGTTCTTGTTCATAAATTCGGCTATACGGCTTTCATCCAATGCGTCGAAAGTGCCTCTCTTGGTTTGCGTGGTGGCTCCGCTAAAACCGGCGACGACGGCAACGATTACGACGAGCAAAGCAACCGCATGATCGAATTTGTGAATCTTCAAGCGGTTCCGCTTCAAATAACTTTTGTTGATTGATTTTTCGGTCGCCACCGACAGAAAAAAGAGTCCCGCATAGGCAGTCAATAAGAAAATTAAGGCGGGAGAATATACGAAGAAAAAGAAAAGAATCAAAACGATAACCGTTATTTTACAAATATACAGTTGTTTTAACGTTAAACGAAATTTTGACTTCCGACGGCTGATACCCTCTTGGTCTTCCAGTTCCTTTTGATAAATCAATTTTTTCTTGGCGGATTTACTCATGATATACCTCTTTCTCACTCGCTGCGCAAAGCTTCTGCGGGATCCAGATTGGAAGCAAATACGGCGGGAGCGATACCGCTGATGACGCTGATGACGACGCAGGAAACGAACCCGACGACATAGTATACGGGATTATAACTGACAAACGAACAAGACAGACTTTGTTGCGTAATGAGATTTGCCAAACCGGAAACGGCGAGCGCCAGTACGCATCCGATCAAACCGCCTGCCACGCCGAGCAAAACCGATTCTCCCGTAAAAATATTACGAATATCGGTCTTCCGTCCGCCGATGGCACGAATGATTCCGATTTCGCCACTTCGTTCTATAACGCTGATATACAGCACGATAAAAATCATAATGGCGGCTACGAACAAGGACACCACGCCGACGGCAATCAATATTTTCGTCACGATGTCGATATACTCCAAAATCTCCGTTGCGCTCGCCTCGATTTGCACGACGACGAATCCCAACGAGGATAGGTCGGACGACAACGCCGCAATATATTCGGCGTCGGATGCGGTAACGTAAAGCAAAGACGTGCTATCGCCCGTATACAGTAAATCCATTGTTTCGGTGGAAAGGAAGGCGTTTTTTTCGCTTGCTCTCTTGGTCGGATCGTTATAAATGCCCACGATTTTTACGAAGACGTCGCTTCCGGAATACCGAATCGTCATTTCCTCGCCGAGCAACGTGGAAATATCTTCCTCGGTCAAAGTCGCCGCCAGAGCGGTATTAAGGATGACTTCGTTTTTGGCGGGCAACGTGCCGTAAATCAATTCGGGCGGGCAGAGTTCGCTGCAAGTGTACAAAGCACCGATTCCGTCCGATTTTTCGCCGTACAGATAAGACGCGTTATAGTTTATCATGACTTCTTTCCGAACGTCCGCAACCCCTTCCAATTCGGCGATATGGTCGAAATCGTTGTCATAGAAGGACTCTCCGTTTTTGGTAACCATCAAAACCATCGAACCGGCGTTTTCTTCGGCAAGTTTGGCGTTGACGTACGACGACATACCCGAGCTGACGCACAAAATCAAGATGACCGCACAAATGCCCACCGCCATACCGACGGCAACCAACGAATTTCGCCCTTTGGCTTGCAGTACGTTTCGGAAAGCCAGTTTCCAAATCTCCCGCATACCGATATTACCCATCTTGCGTTTCTGCTTGTTCTCCCGTTTTTGCTCTTGTCGCAAGGTCGCACCGTTCTTTCTTTTTTGATTTTCGTATTCGCTCATTTCGTGTTTGCAACGATTTTCATCCCGTACGATAACACCGTCGTCTATCGTCAACACACGAGAACAGGCGTCGGCAATCTTTTGTGAGTGCGTTACCATTAAAACCAATTTCCCTTTGGCGGCGATACGCCTGAAAATTTCCATAACGGCATCCGCCGATTCTTTATCCAACGCTCCGGTCGGTTCGTCCGCCAAAATGATGGACGGATTGTTGGCAAGCGCCCGCGCAATGGCAACCCGTTGTTTTTGCCCGCCCGAAAGTTGATTCGGATATTTATCGGCATACTTTTCCATGCCGACCAATTCCAAAAGTTCTTTGGCTCGGGCTCGTCTCGTCGCTTTGTCGATATTGGACATGGTGAGTGCGATTTCCACGTTTTCGGAAAGATTCATGTGCGAAATCAAATTATAACTTTGAAAAACCAATCCGATACTCTTTTTGCGATAATCGTCCATTTGCGTTTCGGTATAATCCCGAATAAAGACGTCCTGCAAAACGATACTCCCCGTATAATCGGTATCCAATCCTCCGATAATGTTGAGCAACGTGGATTTTCCGCAACCGGATTCTCCCAAAATGGCGACCAACTCTCCTCGCTTAAACTCGGCACTGATGCCCTTTAAGACCTTTTGTGTCTGTACTTTGGATATTTTATATTCTTTACAAATTGCAGCAAGCCGTAAAAATGCCATCTTTTTTTTCTCCTTTTTTACAGTAAGGTATCACAAAAAAGCCACGACGTTTTTTCGAAGCGTTTTCTGTGTGATATAAAAAGACGGGTACCTATCCTGTCAATAGGATACGAAAGCTACCTAAAAACTTATTAAATCCGAACTTATATTTTACCTAAATTTTTTTATAACGAAAGAAGCCCGAAAATTGCTTTTCGGGCTTCTTTCTTTTTATTTTCGGGTACCTGTTTGTTACAATAAATACACTCTCGCTTCGTAGGGACGCATTTTTTCGGCTTTGCCGTCGTAGTTTGCGATGAGCAATTTTTCTTCGTTAAGGCAATATCCTTTGGGTATCTTATACTTCGTTTCGGTTTCGGAGAAGTTCATGAGGACGAGCAGTTTTTGCTCCTTATAGGTTCTGGCGTAGACGAAAAGTTTTTTCGAAAGAGGGTAATAAAGCTTAAAATCCCCCTCCTTGAAGATTTCGTACTCCTTCCGAAGTTTCAAAAGCTTTTGATAAAAATAATACAAACTGTTCTTATCGCCGAGTGCTTGCCGCACGTTGATTTCGGGGTAATTCGGGTTGACGACGAACCAGGCTTTACCCGTCGTGAAACCGGCATTCTCGCTATCGTCCCATTGCATACAGGTACGGGCGTTATCCCTTGCGGCATAGCGGGCGAGCTTCATCAACGTTTTATCGGAGAAGCCGAATTTTTTTAACAAGGCGTAGCAAGCGTGGGTGTTGACGTCGGGATAGTCCTCCAGTTTTTCCAACGGGCAGTTGGTCATGCCGATTTCCTGTCCTTGATAAATAAAGGGCGTGCCTTGTTGGCAAAGATACATGACGGCGAGACACTTGCCGCTTTCGATACGGAATTTTTCACTGCCGTAGCGAGAAATAATACGGGGTTGGTCGTGGTTCTCGATATACAGCGTATTCCACGCCTTGCCCCGCAAGGTCGTTTGCCAATTTTTATATACCCGTTTCAGCTTGACAAGATTGAATCCCGTATGGAACCAGCTATATAAAAAGCAGTCGGCTTCCATGTGTTGAAAATGAAACATGGTGGTCAGTTCTTGCTTGTCGTAGGCAATGTATTGCAAAGCGGTTTTCGGCGTCATCATGGGTGCTTCGCCTACCGTAAAGGCTCCATAGGAATCCCAAACTTCCTTAAACTCATTCAAAAACTCATGAATACGAGGTCCGTTTTTGTAGTGTTCCATACCCCGAGCCGCCGGCATAAAGAACAGTCCGTCGGGCAGACCTTCTCGCTTGCTTATAAAGGTGATGACGTCCTCGCGGAAGCCGTCCACACCCTTGTCGAGCCAGAATTTCATTATGTTCTTGACCTCGTCCCGAACGGCGGGATTATCCATATTGAGGTCGGGTTGTTCTTCGGCAAACAAGTGCAGATAGTATTCGCCCCGCACTTCGTCATACTTCCAAGCGTCACCGGGAAAGGTCGCCGTCCAGTTATTCGGAAATTTCTTTCCGTCTTTGCCTTTTCCCTTTCGCCAGATATAATAATCTTTGTACGGATTGTCTTCGCCGCCCTTACGGCTCTCCGAAAACCATTTATTTTGATTGCTCGTATGGTTGACGACCAAATCCATAATCACCTTCAAACCGAGCTTGTGCGCCTCGTTCAAAACGGCGTCAAAGTCTTTCATCGTTCCGTACTCGGGAGCAATATTATAATAATCGGCAATGTCGTACCCGTAATCCGCTTGCGGACTGACGTACAACGGAGAAAACCAAATGGCGTTCGCTCCCAATTCTTTTATATACGAAAGCTTCCCCAAAATCCCTTTTAAGTCGCCGATGCCGTCCCCGTTTCCGTCACAGAAACTTCTCGGCCAAATCTGATATACCACTAAATCTTGTATGTTTGTCATATCTACCTCCCTTTCTTATTTTACTATACCCAAACTTTTTTTTCAAGAGCCAATACGATTCCGTTCTCTTAAAAAGGGTGCAAAAAATAAGGAGAAAAACGCCGTCCCCGCACGGTGGCTCAAGCACGCTTGCCTTTTGGGAAAGGGTACAAAGTCCATACCTCTCCAAGAGAAAATCTATCTTCTTACGGTGCGCACAGCCTTAGGCTTGAATTCGATTTCCAATACCATATTGATCCAAATCATGACCGCCATAAACGGAACGGGGATGAAGGTGCCCGTATCGATCAAGGAATACAGTTCGAAGCCGAGCATGGCAAAAAAGATAAACCATATATTTTTATCGAATTTCGTATAGGAAAGAACCTGTTTATATCGGACGAAGTAGAAGAAGCCGAAGGCTGCCAAGCCGACCGAACCCGTACTGCCCAAGATTTGGAAAAAGGTGGAATGGAACCAATAGAACTGAATGACGTCCATCGTATAGTTTGGCCCGTCGTATCCCATACCCACGCCGAAAACAGGATATTTTTTGAAGCTTTCCCACGCTTCGAGATACAGTTGATCCCGCCCGCTCGTACCGGTTCCTCGAGAGAGAAGGGTTTGAAACAGCGTATTGACTTTATCGAAGAAAAAGCCGTACGCTACGCCCAACAGAATCAAAACGATGATATAATTCCAAAACATTCTTTTTTTGTTCTTTTGGGAGAAGAACAAATACAGAAGACTGATCAGCAAGGTAACAAAGCCGAACAGAATACCGCCGCGCGAAAGCGTCATGACGTTGGCACCGTACTGCACCACACCGAGCAGAATAAAAACAGCGGGGAATTTAGAACGGTTGGCTCGATAGAAGCACATGGGCATCGTCAAAAGCAACATGGTGGAAATGTTGGTCGAAATGCTCCAGCCGAGATCGACACGATGGTTTATCCATTTTTCTATCGGTAAGTCCAAACGGATATAATAAACGATGATTTCCGCAACGATCACCAAACCGACATAAAAGAGAAATTTTGCAAAATAGTCGGTCATTTTGCCGTAGGGATTCTTTTTGGAATACTGCAAAAAGACTTCGTAGATGACAAGCACCCCCACACCCAAAAAAACGGTGTAGCCGAGCGCACCTAAATAGCGATCCAACGCAATACAGGTACAACCGCCCACGAGCATGGCGACGGTAACGGCGATTTGCGGAGCAAACATCGTCCCGAGTTTCCACCGCCCTTTATAGACGATAATGTGAAAAATCAGTGCCAAAATCGTGGGAATAAAAACGGGAATATACTTTAACTGTCCCGATATATCGTTACTGGAAATGCTCGTCATGGCAAAAAGCACCATCGGTATACCCGGCGTAACGTCGTCCAAAACGACGAGCATAACCGTAGAAACAACCATGATACCGATAAACCCGATAATCGGTTTTCCCGTTATCCATGCGGAAATCGCTATTGCCGACAGTACGATAAAGAACGCGTCGGAGTAGAAAAATTTCCGAAGCGGATCGGGTATTTTTTGTAAAAAGTTTTCTATCTTTTGTCTCGTATTCTTTTTTTGCGCAACGGCTTCCATACTGCTCCTTTTTTAACGTCCTACTATAGTATCCAACGTTTCGGTTCCGATTTCGTTAAACCTCGTAATATCCCATTCCGTACAAATATCGACAAATTCCTGCTTGTACTCGGCTACGGTCGTTTCGTCGCCGTATCCGAGCCGAATGGCACTGTACAGAATACAGGCTTTTTCAAAGCGAAGTCTCTTCAAATAGGTTTCGTCGGTCGTTTTGGCAAACGCCTGCTCCAGTTCCGCAAAATAATACTCGACGTTTTCTTCGGACAAAAAGTCGTTTTGGTGGATAAACGGAAAATCGTACACGCACAAGGGAGAAGAAACGGTGTCCTGCATCCTTTGATATATATTCAAAATATGCGGTGCGGCGTCCTTGCCGAGATAAAGCGTAACGAATTTTGCGATAAACTGTTTATAATCTATATCGGGATTCCATAACAAATGGGACGCTAAATTGGCTTTCAGCCGATCCGCCCACCCCCTTGCGTTATACGAACAGAGGGAAAGCACGCCTTTCACGTTACAGTCCCGTAACAAACGCATATTTTCGCCCATTGCGTTAAAACAAGGAAACGGCAATAAATAATAGAAAAAATTCGTGGTATAGTCCCATACGAAAATCGTATCGGTTAATTCCGCCCAACCGAGTATTTCGTTGTATTGCGTTGCGGCTATTTCGGAACGCCCTTCCTCCAGCGGTCCGCTATAATCGTTTCTGCCGAAAGAACTCATAATGCACCACTTTATCATGACGTTCTTTTCAAAAGTAATGTTTTCGGGCGGAAACGAACCGTAGTGATAGGCAAGAACGGACAGTTTTATATCCGGATTCCGCTTCGCAATGGTATTGACGCAGTTATAAATGGCTGCGGCAGGATTGCCTCCGGCATCCTCCGCCATTTGCATGCACGTATCGCAATGGCAATAATTCATGCTGTCTTGTTGACTGATATCCCACCAAACCTCCTTGCCTTCGGGTTTGTCGGCTTCTTCCTGTAAAACCGCCTGTTCGAGCAAGTCGACCACTTCGGAATTGGAAAAACAAAGTTGCGGCCCCTGCGTCATATAGTCCCCCGTCCGACGCTTTCCGCCGATATAGGCATAATACTCGGGATGCGCCGCCAAAATCGCATCGTCGATTCGGTTTAAGCTCTGATGACAGCCGTTCGGATCGAAACTTTCTTCCGTTCTGGCACGCAATCTTTGTTCAAAAAGGCTATTGTACCAAACGTCGACTTCCCCGATATGCCGTCTGTCGAAAGCGGGCGTTTGCATATCGTACATCGGCTCCAAAATCAACGTCCGTACCGAAGGAATGTAGGTTTCGTCCAACGAGAAAAACATACAACCCAAATAGTCTTCCATAAAGCCGTATACGCCGTTGGTGATGCCGTACGTCGATTCCGCGTAGATATAAATCGCCTCTTTTTCGTTGGCAATCACGTACCCGCTGTTTTTGGAAAGGGTTTCCTTCGGCTGAAAAGAACGGTTGGTCTTGCCGATGACGATTTCTTTTTCACAAGGTACCTTGTCGTCGGTACAAACCGCTATACCGCCGCAACGATCGACAAAATAACTCCGTAAATCTTCCACCGCCCACAAAACGTTTTGATCGGCGGTCTCGGCATAAACGATTTTGTAGTCCGTTTTGCCGTCCCGTAATAAAGTCAGTCCCTTTTCCTTTTCCAACGCGGCGTTATAAATAAAATTTTCTTCCAAATACAGTCCGTCGTCCGAATAAAGCGGTTTATAGTCGATTTTATCGTTACAGGCGGATAAAATCATACAAAACGCACAAAGAAGAACACCGACGAAAATCAAACCTTTTTTCATGCGAACAAGCTCCTTTTTTCTTCTTTATAAAAAACTCTATACGTTTTTATTGTACCAAAAACAAGCCCGACTGTCAACCGAGAAAACCGCTTTCGGTTCTATCGACTTTCCTGCTTCTATCCCCTTGCTTAAAAACGGAAAGTCTTGATGCGCAATATTTCGATTCGGGTGGGCGGGTGGGCACCGCTTTGCTGAAAAATGGCAAAAA
>DCGI01000004.1 GCA_002315475.1 Christensenella sp. UBA1782
CTCGCAGGACGGCGTATACGATGGCGAACGTTCCGCTGACGCTTTGACAAAGGAAAGTCGCCCACGCCACCCCTTCCACGCCCAAACGGAATACGGCGACGAAAAGAATGTCGATGACGACGTTGGCGACCGAAGATACGGCGAGAAGAAGAAAAGCCGTACCCGAGTTTCCCAAAGCCGAAAAAATGCCTTCGGCTACGTTGTACAGGAGAAGAAACAAAGAACCGCCGATATAGACGTACAGATACTTTTGAGACCACTCGAAAATTTCGGACGGTGTTTGAATCAAACGAAGAAGGGGGGTTAGGCAGGCGTAGGACACAGCCATAAGGATACCGCCTAAAACGATGGCGAACAGGACGGCGGTTTTTACTGCCGAACGGACTCCCGCCCAATCTTTGGCGCCGAAGTATTTTGCCACGATGACCGACGTGCCTATATTCAGACCGAAAGCAAAGGCTATCAAAAGAAGGGTTATTTCGTAGGCATTGCCGACGGCGGCAAGCCCGGCGGTTCCCACCCACCGCCCCGCAGTAAAACTGTCGGCAACGTTGTATGCCTGTTGAAAGAGAATACTCCCGAACAGAGGTATCACGTATTTTATCAGAGAGGGAAAGGTTTTCCCGACTGTCAAATCTTTTTCCATATCGACAATATTATATACGAACCGATGAAAAAAGCAATTTTTTTACAAGGATTATTTGACTTTTTTTTCCCTATATGATACTCTATCAAGTATTATTATTTTTATAAGGAGTTTTTTTATGAAAGAACAGAAAAGAGCCACTTGGGCTTCCCGCAGTACGTTTATACTTGCGGCTATCGGTTCCGCCGTCGGACTCGGAAACGCATGGCGTTTTCCCGGACTCGTTGCCAAACACGGGGGCGGAGCGTTTATTCTTGCTTACATCCTCGCCATGTTGGTTATCGGTATTCCGCTTTTGATGATGGAAATATCGGTCGGGCGTAAAACCCGTCAGGGTGCACCGGGAGCACTGCGTGCGATGAACAAAAAATTGGAGCCGATCGGTTGGGCGGCTACCGCAAACGCCTTCGTGATAGCCGTCTATTACGCCGTGGTTTTCGCATGGGTCATCATGATGGCGATTTTCTCTTATAAATTTGCCGGTATCACCGGTGTCGCCGATGCCAATACGCAGGCAAAGGGAATATGGGCGAACCTTATACAAACGACGGGTACCACTTCGGGGTACGAAATCATATCTTCTCCCGTCGTTCTGTGCCTTTTTATCGCTTGGGGCTTTATTTATTTTTGCATCAGAAACGGGGCGCAATCGGTCGGAAAAGTGGTAAAATATACCGTTTTTGCACCGGTAGTCTGTCTTGTGATTATGGCGATAAAGGGCTTTACCATGCCCAACGTGGGCGCCGCCATGTCCACCCTTTTCGTACCCGATTGGCATGCATTCGGCGATGCCACGCTTTGGATTGATGCCGTAGGACAGGTGTTTTACAGTCTGTCCGTCATGATGGCGATTATGTTTGCGTACGGTTCCTTTTTGGATGAAAAGTCCAATATTGCCGTCGATACGATGATTATCGCATTTTCGGACTTCTTTATTTCCATGCTGTCCGCCATCGTTTTGTATACCACGATGTACGGGGTAGGTATGACCACTTCGGATATGTCCGCTTCGGGTATTTCCACGGCGTTTATCATTTATCCTACCGCCATCGTCAACCTTTCTTCCAACGGCGTCGTCAACGCTCTGTTCGGGTTCGTGTTCTATTTCTGTCTTTGTACCCTTGCCATCGACTCGGCGTTTTCCATCATCGAAGGGGTTTCTACCGCCGTGTCCGACAAGTTCTTGCTGGATCGCAAAAAGACCACCATCATCGCTTGTATTATTGCGGGGATTGCGTCCATTTGGTTTACCACCGGTGCGGGACTCGCCTGGTTGGATATCGTGGATAATTGGTGTAACTCGTACAGCCTCGTTCTCGTAGGCGTTATGGAATCGATCGGCGTGGCGTGGTTCTTTAAGCTGAAAAAAGTTTGGGAAGAGGTCAACAGAAATACCAAAAAGTTCAGGATGCCCAAGTGGTGGTTCTACGCTTCGATAAAGTTTATAGCACCTTTGGTGCTGGCGGCGTTTTTCGTCTGGAATATCGTCGATTTGTTCCTCAATAAGGGCGGCATTTACGGCAATGCGGACGGATACTCGATCGCAAGCAACGTTATCGGAGGATGGCTCATTATGGCACTCGTCTTTGCGAGCGGGTTCTTTGTGAAGTTGATAGTCAAGCGGAAGAAGAAAAAGGGTTTTGTCGAACCCGATCCGAAATGGGACGATATTCACTGAAATCGCCCTAAAAAGCAAAAAAACAAGCAAAAACGGACGTGGCGGAAGGCTGCGTCCGTTTTTTAAGCCTAAAAAAAGTTATTTTATTCGTTATTTTTATTTATTTTTCCGTTGACATTATTTTTTTACAAGCTATAATATATAATATATAAGACTTTGGGCATACTATGCCCTTTAGAAAAAAGGAGCTTTTTATGGAACAAAAAGATTTCGTTGAAGTGAACTTGGCTACACGAAACGCCACCGACGTCGTACCGGAAAACGATGCCGCCGGCGAAGCCAACGTCGCCGAACCCGTCGTAAACGAAAGCGTAGTCGAAAACACGGAAGCCGAAACGGTGGAATATGTTTTCGGAAACTCTTCCGACGACCTGAACGGTGCGGAACGTGAAAGCGGAAAAGGCCGCAAAGCGAAGAGCGGAGATGCGAAGAAGAAGAGAAACTGGCGAGTCGGTATCATCTCTCTTTTGACCGCTATCGTCATCGCTGCTTTGGTGTGCGGACTTATCTTCCGTTTTCAAAAACCCGATACGCCGGTCGATCCCGTCGAAACGAAGATTAGTATTTTCGAGAAACAACTCTCCGAATACAAACTTGCTTCGGACTACGTCTTGACGAAAGAGGACTTCGATTGTATCGGAACCGACATCGGAAAGATGGCTCTGAACGGAGAAATCTGCATCGATCTCAATGGAAAAGTATTGGATCTGGGCGGATACGATTTGAGTATTCTTGCGGAAGAGTCGGGTGCCACCGTTACCTTTAAGAACGGTACGGTCAAGAACGGCACTTTGAATATCTCCACGAAGGATACGAAGATTATTCGCGAAAAGGTCAAATTCGAGTCCAGTTGTAAATGCAACTTCTCCAAGTACAGCATTTTCCAAAATCGTCAAGATACATACGTGTTGCCTTACGGAAAGACCTATACCCTCGATGAAGACGATATGACGTACATCAAGGATATTTCCAAAAACAATACGATGCTCTTGAATTATCCCTGCAAAATCGACATCAATAACGGAAAGTTCGATCTCGGCGGATACGAATTCGATATCGTTTCGCTGAATTCTTCTTCCAAATTGATCGCTTTTGAAAACGGGACGATTACCAACGGAACGTTGCGTGTACAAACGGAAGCAACCGACGTCAAAGTCAACAGCGTCACCTTCACCGAAACGTGCGATTATTTCTTTGATACCAAGAAAGCCGAAATTGCCTTCTTGAGTTTGTCCGCGCCGCTTTCTTCCGAACGGTTCAGTTCGGTGGGCGGAACCATTCGTTTGAGCAACACCGTTGTTTCCGACGCGTTGGTTTTGAAGAGCAATTTGATCGCCGAAAAGAATTCTTCGGTAAAAGCTTTGATTGTTTCCGCCGAAGACGAAACGCAGGAAAAGATAAAAATCGCTCTTTCCGAAACGCAGGTTCTCGAAAGCCTGACCATTCAAAAAGACGTCGACATCGCCGGTGTCGTCGATTGTCCCATTTCCATTGAAGAAAAAGCGACCTTGAACGTTTTGAAGGACACTTCCGCCATTACGGGGGAAACCGAAGAAGAAAAGAAAACCGAAACCAAATTAAAAGTCGTCACCGTTAATTCCGAAGCGGCGACGTTGGTGCAGGCAAACCTTTCCACCATTGAAGCCGTTAAGGTTGAGAAGGCAGGGAACGTCACGCTCGGCGGAAAGGTAAACGCTCTTACCGTAAACGATAAAGCCAACATAAACGTCAGATATTGTTCCATAGTTGACGAAGTTAAAATAAATGATCATGCAAAAGTAGAATTTAACGGCACCGCCGCTAAAGTCGTCATCAACAGTGAATCTACGGTTACGTTTAATACGCAATCGTACGTTCAGGATTTGAACGTCGGAGAAAACGCCGGCAACTCCAAAGTAACCATTAACGGACAAGCCGCCGTTGTTTCCGTAGAAGGAAAGAACGCCACCGTAGACGTCAAAGGGGATGCCAAGATTTCCGTCGTCATCGATAAGACCGAAAACGAAATCTCCAAAATCAGCTATTCCCAAAGAGCCCAAGTCGTTGAAAAACTGACGGGGAAGGAAGGAAGCACCGACGACAAGCAAGACGAAGCCAAGAAAGACTTCGTTATGCCTATCTATTATAAGGAATCGGAATGTTCGGACGGAACCGAAGAAGATAACGAAAAGAAGAAGGGTTCCATTATCTATAAGGAAGGCGGAGAGTACACCGCAGACGGGGAAACTACCGAATCCGAGCTTGCCGCCAAGGATCATATATACACCTACAACGTCGTCGTTTACCCGACCAATACCAAGACCGGTTTGGGCAGATACACCTGCGTGGATTGCGGCGATCACTTTGACGAAGAAATCCCGATGCGTGAAGTCGTCGTCTTCGATATCGAATCCATCATGCAGGTTCTCGGCGTCGTTTTGAAAGACGATACCATTGCTTACAATTTGGACGATAACACCAAGTTCCTGTTGGAGTATCAAAAAGTCAACGAAGTCATCGAAGAAATTCGTCAATTCTTGTTGGGTGAAACCGCTCAGGGTATTGCCGAAAAGATCAACTTGACCGATATGGTCAACAGCTTTGCCGAAACGTTGGAAGGCAAAATGCTTACCGATGAAGAATGTGCTTTGTTCTTGATTCGTGAAGCGGGCATCAACATGACGGTGAAAGACGGTCTGATTTACGGGAGCGCTTGCTTAGACGTTGCGTTCTTTACCGAACTGGCTTCGGAGGCCGCAGCGAATCTTTCCACCTTGACCAACGACGACGCTCTCTTATCCTTATATATAAAGGTATATTGCAAGGGCGAAAAAGCCTATGTAAAATACGACATCCGTGTGATTGACGCGGAAGGAAAAACCATCCACGAAACCAGTGAAAATATCGGCGAAGTACAGAAAGCCATCGACAAATTGATGCTCGACAGCGGCTTAGGGTTTACCTTGACCGATGCCATCGGTATTTATAACACCATCGCCACGACCGTCGCCATCATCGACAGCTATAAACTGAGCTTCCAAAAGTACAAAGAATACGCTACCGGTGCCATGGCGCAAGTCATCATCACCAAAGATCCCGAGTATCTTATTAAAGAGGAAGCCGAAGACTATACGAAGTATAGCGTCGACTTTGAAAAACTCTTTGATTACGTAACCAAGGTCGGCAGAAGTACGGTCGGAGAATTGATCGACGAGGCTTTGGGCATAGATGCCACCGATACCTTGTTCACTCTTGCCGAAAAGATTCCCGAAATGAACCTCGGAGAAATCGTAGATACCGTTATGCTTGCCGCAAACGAATTCGCCATCGACGAAGAATCTTTGTACGGAGATATTAACCTCCTCCTCGACTCCTTTATCAACGACGTTCCTTACGACCTCATCGAAAAAGGTTTGGCGGCTAAAGTTGCCGAAAACGCACAACTTTATTTCGGTAAAGAAGAAGGCGAAGAAGGAGCCGAATACGATATTCGCAGAGCTTTGGACGAATACGAATACAACACCATTTACGAATTGATTTTCGGAAAGGCGCCCGTTTACGATTATAACGACGAAATGAAGAAAAAATATGCCACCGAAAAAGATTATTCGGTTGCATTCTACGGTTCGCAAGAATACAAAGACTATTACAACAAAAAGCAAGAAATTATCGGCGGTAACCAAACCGTTGAAGGAAAGGTCGTTTTCGTAGGCGGTAAATATCAAGACGTCTTGAATACGTACCAAGTGTCCATGGATGCGTCGGTGAAAGAAATCTTCGACGACGTCTACACCTCGGTATACGAAATCCTGTTGGCTTTGGAAGATATTGACGGTGAAGTATTGCAAGAATACGTCGGAAAAATCGAATCGGAAGCGGTAAGAACGGTTTTGGAACCCGTCGTTGAAACGTTGACGCCCGCACTCGTTACCATCAACACCTTCTTGTCTACGGTTGCTCAAGAATTGCCGGACTATAAAGACGAAGAAGGCAACGTGGAAGCCTACGAAGGTATCACCGATTTCTTCAAGGGATACATAGAAAGTTTGTCCTGTTCGTGGGTAAAACAAGCAGACGGTACCATGACGGCGTTCAAGGTCGGCTTTGACATCGAAAAGATCGCTTTGAACGTGACGGTGGATTCCGACATAGTCAACGTCAGCATTGCTACCGAATACGGCGACGTCCTCGTAAAAGTCGGAGACAACGTCGTGGTCGGATTCGACTGTGACGTGTTCGGTATCGAAATCGCCGTAAATAACGAAGGCTTCGAATACTTTAATTTGAAGAAACTCGTCACCGAATACGGTACTCTTACTTTGAACGTCGGCGACAAGATGCTGAAAGAATTGACTATCACCGACTTTGCTTTCGAAGACTACGCCGGCGGCATCCAAATCATCAATAACGAGCTTGTTACCGCTGTATTTACCTCTCCGTACGGCAACCTTGACGTACTGAAGGAAGGTGACTTTATCAGAAAGTTGGAAGCCGACGTCAATATCGCTTCCATCGGCGAAACGAAGATCGGTTTGACCGGAAAAGCCTCGGTCGTCGATAACGTTTTGAAAGAGTTAAAGATAAACGGTGCTCCCGTTGACTTTACGATGGATGACGAAGAATGGACGCTTGCCGTAAATTACGATTTGAATAACGGCGGCAAGATCGCCTTGAATTCCGACGGTTTGAACACCCTCGAAGAAATCAACGCCGCTTTGAAGTATTCCAGAAAGGAAACGGAAAGAACGGAAAATATCGGCGGAAAGGAATATGCCGAAAACAAGCAGAAAGAAGCCGTCTTAAACTTCCGTTATGCCGTTGACGAAGAATTGACCATCGACGCCAAGCATACCGAAACGACCGACGTCGTTTATGTTAATGCGGAGACCGATAAGGAATACAACGCGTCGGAAGATAAAAATGCGAAACACGAAGTAGTGGAAAACTACGTATTCGCAGACAGAACGGTTACGCTCGGACAAATCGAATCCAACCTCAACTTCGGTTATGCCGGCATCGTGCTTGCTACCGACTTTACGAAGGATATCGAAGCGGTGGAAACGGCAAGCGGTAGTTTGGTCATGGACGAGAAAAACGTTCTTACCTATACCTATGCCAAGAACAGAGAAAAAATTGACGCCGACGTCGTATATTACACGAGAAACGAAACCGAAGACGTCTATACTTTGAAAATCGAAGGCGACGATATTAAGGTGACCACCACCGCAAACGCTGCCGGTGCCAACGTCGTTTACGACTATTATTATGACGGCGGTATGGGCTTTGCTATCGAATATCAAGATTATATCGTCGAGGTCGCGAACTATGTCGGTTCCGTCGACGACGTAAAACAAAAGATCAATATTGCCATTCCGGAATACGGTACTTTGTACTATATGAAGGATGAAGAAGGCACTTACGTTGCCAATGTCGACGCATTCGGCGTATTACTGGAATCGCAATTCGGCAAAGAAACCGTCTTTAACCTCGCTTACGACGAAATGTTCGATATAGAATTTGCCAAAGGCGACGAAGATATGGTAGGTCATGCCGAATTCGCCGGTACGGTCGTTTTGGATCTCGAAGGCGGCGACGGATTTGACTTTACGATAACCGTTTTGGATGAAAACACCGGAAACGTTACCTATTCGAGCAAAGAAGAATTCTCCTTTACCGTTTCAGCAATGGGATATGAAATTGCGGTGGAAAACGAAAAAGGCATGTTGACCGTCGAAGTATACGACGAAAACAACGATGCCTTGACGTTCACAATGAACGGCGGAGAGTACTATGCACAACTCATCCTTACCGATAAGTTTGCCGGTGAATTCCGTTACGGCGAAGAAATCCTCGTCGATATGACGGTGGAAGGAATGGGATCGATTTACTTCGATAAAACCGATGACAATTTGCAAGCCGAGATTACCTATAAGGATCTTATCGAATTTGCCTACGATAACGGTGCCCACGATATGAACGTGGTGATGGAAGACACCTATGAAATTCATGTCTTCCATAAGGGAGAAATCCTGAACGTTACCGCAGAAGCTCTCGATATGTTTACCTTCGATATCTTCAAGACTTCCGAAAAGATCAGTGCCGACGTAAACTTCGACTATACCTACGACGGTACGTTCAAAATCAATTTGGAAGGTTTGTACGAAGAAGCCAACGACAAGGCGCACGGAAGCTTGATTTTAGAAGGCTTCTCCGATTTCGAGTACGATAAAGACGGTGTAAAGGAAGTCTATGCTTTGACGGTATTGGATTCCATAAAACCGTTCTTGACGGTCACGAAGGACGACGGCGAATGGGATATTCTGTTTGAAAAAGGTAACATTATCGACAACGAAGAACAATATGAAGACGTTCAAATCGAAGTGTTCCTCGGCAAAGAAGAATATATGGTTCGCTTTGCCAACGAAAGCTACGCTTTGAAGGTAAGAAAGCTGGAAGAAGGGCATATCGTGTCCCTGAGCTTGTTAGAAGGCGCATTGGATATTGCTTATAACGGTGTGGAAACCACCCTTGCCGTTGATTACAAGAAGGATGATATTGACGTGAACTTCGATATGAAGACGACGGAAATGACGATCGTCTTCTCGTATGCGACGATAGTTTCCCTCGACCTCGATATTTTGGAAGACAACGTGATTGTCGGTATATCTTTGTTCGATAACGCCGCAGAAGGCACCTTCAATTATAAAGCAGAGTCCTTCCGTATAGCCGGCGAAAAGAAGAACGCTCGACTGAGCGATGAAGTGACTACCGATATAAAAGGTAGTTTGGAATGCAGCCACAAAGACATAGAAATCAGCGCAAGCGTGGCAAGATACGCCGACGTAACCTTCAGCAAGAAGGGTGACGAGTACAAAGCCGATATAGACGTCTTGGACGGCAACTACACGTTCGAGTTCGAGTACGGTAATAACGGCTTAAAGATCGACCTCGCTCTCGGTTTTGAAGAGAATAACTTTGGCTTCCACTACTATGACACCGCAGAGAAATTCTCGGTCGGTGCCGCATACGGATACTTTGCCGTTTCCCTCGAAAAGGAAGACGATTTGTACACAGCCGAAGTATCCTACGTTGTTGAAAAAGATGCTGTGACTTCGGCAATTATGAACGGCGTAAGAACCACCGTGACGTATTCCGAAGGGGACGGCGTAGACGTAGACTTTGAGGCGCATATTTACTCGAACGGTATACTGGATTTGGACAGCACGTTCCATTTCAACCAAAAAGAAAAGAAAGCAGAAGCGAATACCGAATTCGTAATCAACGGTAACCTGCTCGAATTGGGCATCGTTAGAATCGTCGTGGACTTCCTCTACGAAAAGGATTATGGATTCGTCTTGGACGTAGTCTATGACAAGGATACCGCTTTCGAAGCCAAGAAGGTGGAGAGAGACAGCTACCTCACGATAAAGGCTTTGGACGGAGAGTATAGATTCTCCTTATATATCGATGAAGCGCATACCGTTGACTTCGGCTTTAAGGTCTATGAAACCACGTTGTGGAAAGATTTTGCCGCCAAGATCAGCAAAGAACACTTTGTGGAAATCTTGAAGGAATTCATTATGATTCGTGACGACGTGACGAATCATAATGAATTCCTTCAAG
>DCGI01000054.1:0-1245 GCA_002315475.1 Christensenella sp. UBA1782
CCCACCCTTACGGAGGAAGACCTCCGCCGAAGGACGGAAAAGCTTTGTTCTTTCCAGACAAGTTATTCCGATTCAAGTGAAAACCGCAAACACAATATTGCTCTCGCCTCGGATCGATTTCATTCTCTCACCGTACCCGCCGGAAGCACCCTTTCCTTTAACGCCGTCGTAGGCGAACGTACCGAAAAAAACGGTTTTCGGAAAGCCGTCGTCATCGAGAAAGGAGCTTTCGTCGAGGGGGTGGGGGTGGGGTTTGTCAAGTATCCACCACGCTTTACAACGCATGGCTTTCGGCAGGACTTTACGCCGTCGAAAGCCACAACCATTCTCACGCCGTTTCTTACGTTGCCAAAGGACTGGACGCCATGGTCAGCGAATATAGCGATCTCGTCTTACAAAACTCCTCCCCTTATCCCGTTTACCTCGACGCCGCCTGCAACGGACAAACCCTTTCTTTCACCCTCTACGGGTACCCGACACACACCGTCAAACTTCGGAGCGAAAAGATAAAAACGATCCCTTGCCGCGACTACGAAATCACCTACGGCGACGTACCGTCCACCACACCGCCCGTCGACGGTGCCGTCTATCAAAGTTATCGAGACTTCTACCGAAACGGCACGCTGTTTGCCACCGAAAAACTTCGTCTTTCCGCGTACGCCCCTACACTCGGAAAAATCGTCCTCGTCCCCGACGAGTAACTCGGAAACAAGATTTATGACACCTTTTTCTGAAATTTCGGTTCCCCAATCGTGTATTTCATAAAAAAACGCAAACTTATCCAAATCGGAGGAATAAAAAACAAAGAAAGGAGCATAATACAAGTATCATTCCTATCGGAGGTAAAAAAATGAAATCTCAAGAAATCGTAAAAACCGGTGAAAAACCGGGACGCGGCAAGTACTGCTGCACCAACTGCCACACCTGCGTTTCCCTCGACGAAAGCGACAAGCTCCCGCCCTGCCCGAAATGCACAAACTGCGAGTTCACCAAGAAGAACTGACGCACCGAAGAATAAGGGGCGTCCGCTACGGACACCCCTTTTTTTACAAGTAAAAATACACCGCAAAAACGATTAAAGAATCGGCACGTTCTGCGGGGCTTCGGGCCACCATTTTCCCGTCCAAGACCAAGTCCCGGCGACGTTGTCGACAGTGATTTGATGCCCGAGCATACCCAGTGCGCCCGAGATAATCAAGAGCAGCACGACGATACCGATTTCTATACCCAAGCCGACAAGCTGCC
>DCGI01000054.1:1281-3147 GCA_002315475.1 Christensenella sp. UBA1782
CCGCCGCCACGAAGAACGGTACGTACCCGATTAAGAAAAGGATATACGGCACACTCGGTTGCCACCACGTTTTTTCCCACGTTAAGACGTTACAATAGTTTAACAGGATTTCGATAATGACGGCGGAAACAGAACCGCATACGATTACCGTCATACGTCCGATGATGGCTTTGCGTTTTGTTTTTCTTTCCGCTTCGGAAAGATTTTTACGGAGAACGTTGGCTCTGTAATAGAGGTTATTGGGATCGTCGAGCCAATTTTTATTGGCATCCCAAAACGTTTCCCCCTCCGCACCTTTGGTTACCTTCAACATATAGCAGGTCGCCATACCGAGGAACATAAACATCATGGATATTTCGATATTATAACCTACGAGAATTTGCAAAGCACTGTCGCCCGCTAACGTCGTCCCCCAAACCGGTTGACCGGTGGTCGCATACACCATAGAGTTCCAGGTTTCGTTGAACACGTCCCACAGCCAGAACGCAAAACCTCCGAACACGACGGAATAACGTTTTGCCCGCAGATTTTTCCAAACCGCATAAAAAAGAATGACAAAAATCGGCACGATATACCAGTTTAAGGTGGCAGTGGTCTGCAAACCTTCTTCCAACATATACGGCGTCGTTTTGCCCAAATTACTGAAACAGCTTACTAAATTGCACATAAAACACTCCTTTCTTTTGATAAATTCAGTATAACACGTTTTCTTACCGATTTCAATAGGTCAAATCCGTTCCGACGTTACGATTTTTTGGAAAGTACGGCTCCAAAAATGCCGAGCCGTTTCGCTGCGTTCCGTAGCTTATACGTACAAATCGTTCCCGTTTCTTTTGTCGTCAAAAACGTTTACGACGAGAGCAACGAGCCGTTCTTCTTCCGTTCCGTACTTCTTCCGAAGAAAGGCACGTAGCGATTCCGGATTGAAACCCGAAAAATTGGTATTGTCCGGAGGCGGGAATTCGGTATCTTTGAAAAATTCTTCTATATCGTAATATTGGAAAGGAAGCTCGTTTACCTTGCCCGCCACAAGCATCTCACCCCCATACCGAAAAAGAACGGTATCAAAGGTTTTCAAACGGATGGTTTCATAATACGAAACGGGAAAAACGACGGTATTGAAACAAGCGTAATAAAAGGAATGGTATTCTTCTTCCTCTATATCGTACGAAACGGTCTTGCCTTTCGGCCCCTTAAAAACATCCACGTTGGCACCCGTTTCCGGCATCACCCTCTTTTCAGGCCCGTATTCCCCCATATACCAAAGAATATAATTGTACTCGCCTTCTTCGTTTCGCAAGTCCCACGCCCTCGCCATAACGGCGCCCCAACCTCGCCAACTTTTTCGAACCGCCTTCCCGTTCGAGAGCAGAGGACAACAGTTCGGCATATTTTCGTGGTCGTCTCCCCCGAATTTATACCCCTTTTGCCGAATCTCTTCCACGACGGCACCTATTTCTTCTTCGTTCCCTTCCGCCGTCTCAAACCAAAAAGCGTCGTAACAAACCCATCCGATTACTTTTAACCCCATCTGGCACCTTCCTTTTCCCGAACCTTCCTAACCGCCGGTTTCGTTCATGATACTACAAAAAACGCTTTTTTGTCATCTCTTTTTTCAAAAAATCCACACTTCCGATTAAGAATCGCAAAAACTTCTCCCACCCGCCCGCATTTTCCCCTTTTCCCTTATCGGGCAAAATCCCTCCGGCTCCCCTATCCGAATCCCTCTGTCTCTTTACTTTTTTCTTCGGATAAAAAGAAAAACCAATCCCACTTCCTTGTTGTTCACAAAAAAGTTCGATTGGTTTCCTTTGGGCTATAATTACCTATTTTAATACAAATGCATACCCTTGACGGATTTTGCAT
>DCGI01000032.1 GCA_002315475.1 Christensenella sp. UBA1782
CTTCTTTGGAAACGGTGGATTTCGGTACGGGTTCTTCTTTGACCGCGATATCGGATTATGCACTCTTTGAAATCAAAATAGAAAGTATTTCCATTCCCGATTCCGTGACGGAAATCGGAGAGAATGCTTTGGCAAGTTGTACGGATTTGAAGTCGGTCACGTTCGGTGCTTCTTCCACGTTGGAGAGTATCGAACAGTATGCATTTGGCGGATGTTCCTCTTTGGATACCATTACCTTCCCGACCTCCTTGCTTCGGATTCAGGAGGGCGCTTTCTACGGATGCGGAAATATGCCGTCGTTAGACCTCAGTGCAAACACTTCGTTGAATGACATCGGAGAAGACGCTTTTTACTATTGTGTCGAAATGGCGAGCGTCGTTCTTCCCAATTCGGTAAACACCATCGGTGGCGGAGCTTTTGCGGGTTGCACTTCGTTGACGAGTTTCTCGTTTGCTTATAACGAAAACCTCTCCCTCGGTAGCGGCGTCTTTACGGGTTGCTCCGAGAATTCGATCGAGATTACGTTCGACGGGACGAAAGAACAGCTCCTTGCCGCCGACTCCGAGCATAGTATTTATTTGGCGGACGGCAAGACCACAACCGAACCGATCAAGAAGGCGACGGTGACGAAGTTCGTCGTAAAATACATCGAAGTGAACGAAACGGCAGAGCCCGTCACTTCCACCATAAAATCTACTATATATAATAAGGATAGTAACGGCACGAAAATCACCATCGAAAACTATCCCGCTCATACCAAGAATACGGCTACGATTTGCGCATGGAACACTTCCGCCACGTACGACGGCAAGGATTATTACCAAGCCGCTACGCCCACCGTTCGGGACGACTTGACCTTATATGCGGTGTGGGGACTTCCTACGTCGGGTTCTTTGGTCGGAAACTATATCGTGCCGAACGATATGACCTTGACGGGGAACCTTATCTTCGGCGAAAACGTATCGACTTCTATCGATCTGCGCGGAAACGTGTTGAACATGGGTGCGTACGGTATCGTCGGTATGAAGGATAAATCCAATCTCGCAGGCGATATTACCCTCGTCAGCACCGTAAAGAATACCATGCACCTCTTCACGCCGCAAGAGGAAGACGTATGGCTATGGGACGATACCAACGGAACGAAGGCTATAGAAGGCGGTGTGCTTTACGGCTGCAGTGCCGAGAGTGTCGTCAAAAGTCTGAGTATTACCGTAGATGGGGTTAATTTTGTCGGCAATCCTTGCACCAAGAACACAATTTACGGGAAAAAAGTCGACATCCGTAATTGCGTTATGCAGGGAAATACCGGAGTCCATCTCATCTGGGTAACGAATGCTACGGAGAGGAGCTCCATACAATCGGTTACCTTCTCCGATAATATCTTTACGGGGAATATTGGATATATTAATACGGCTAGTACGGTGACGGACGTTACGGCGCAAAATAATAAGTGTGGGAGGATTTTTCACTTTCTAAACGGAATGGATCCCAAATTGGACAACGTTTCCGTTACCGATAACGTAATAAGCATGAATAGTGCTGTTAATTTTGTCAACGCCTTGTCTTCGGTGTCGATTATTTTGAACGACGTGACGGTTAAGGATAACGACTTGACTAGCGATCAAGAGGCTCATCAAGTATCGGTTAGCAATACGAACGATGTCTCCTATATCATTCTCGGCGGAAAAGTGGATATTTCGGATATGTATTTCCCCGGTTCCGACACCGACAGCGTGCTTACGGCAGGAAACGGCAGTAACGGCGCCGATCACATCAAGGGCGGTTCTGCCGTATACGTGACCGTGAACGACGACTCCGGTGCCAAGACGATCGTGGCGAAAGACTTCGCGAAGACCTATTATGATTATTTGCACGTAATCGACGCCGATAAGTACTTGCTCTATACCGCCAACGAAGGCGACGACAGCAAGGGTACGGTGACCTACGTCGACCGTATCAAGAAGCAACCGAAGTCCGCCGATATGACCTTCGACCTGTATACGGACGACATTACCGACGTAACCTATCAATGGTACGTTTCTCCTGCGAATACCGCAATTTCGGGCGAAACGAAGAAGACGATCAGCAGAACTTGTGAATTCGGTACGGTGTACTGCAAAGTGTCTTTCAAACTCTACGGAGAGGACGGCACGTTGAATTCGGAGACGGTGAACTACACTCTGATGATTTTGGAACAACCTTGTTTGGAAAACGAATTTACGTTGACCTTAAACAGCGATAATTATACCGCGACGTGGAAGAACGGAACCTATTCGGGCGGAACGAAAGTAAAGATCGAAGATCCGACCTCGGCGAACGACGTCGGTTACGGTCAATATACCTGCAAGCTGACGAGCGGTACGATCAATCTTACTTCGAACGCCGTATCGATTATCCCGACCTATTCGTATTTCAATATTGCCTATGCAGGTCTTACGAGTGAATTCCCCTACAATACCTGTTCGGGGGATGCGGATAAGTTTTCTTCGGTGATGCTTGCCGTCGGCGATAACATTTTGGACTGCCTTGCTTACGCTTTGACGCGAGAGGGTTCTCCCGTTATTCCCACCGTCAACAATACCGAATATCGTTGGGCATACTATGACGGAAACGATGACGAAGTCATCGTCGGCGAAAACGACGTATGGAGTGTTCATCTCGTCGACGAAGTATTGGAGTTCCACCTCCATTGGGATCATAAGCACGATGATACGACCGTTACTTCGACGAGACTACCCATCGGCAAAGACATGAAAGCAGGTTGCTATTTCTTGATGGACGATATCGTCTTAACTGCAGATCTTCCGATCAGTGCCAACGTCGTCATTTGTTTGAACGGCCACGTCCTGGACGTGAACGGATACAGTATTATTATGTCTAATATGGACATAACGCTCACGATAGAGGACTGCGGTACAGCCGTCCACTACTTTGAAGCCGATGCGAACGGTAAGTGGGTAAAAACCGACACCGAGACCGAGAACGTCGTGGAAGGCGGTTACGTTACCGGCGGAAAGGTTTCTTCCGCTAACCCCGCAGACGATTGTGTTTTCTATTTGGATAAACAAAGAACGAAGGTTATCCTCAACGGCTGTACATTGGTCGGTAACGAAAGCGTTTTGATTTGGGTAGATTATAATAACTCTTCGACCGTTTTGACGGATACCGTTATCGTCGGTAATACGTCGGGCGTCGGTATTTACAGTAGTGCATCGGTAGAACTTTATGGCGTCGTTGCGAAAGAGAATACCTTCCAACCTTCCGAGCCTTATAAGGAAAGTAATGTTCCGTTCATCTGTATTCATAATAGTACCTGGATGAAGATACAAGACAGCGAAATCAGTGACAACCGTAAATACACGATGATGGTAGGTGTACAAAATTACGGAGACATTTTATTTGTGGACAGTACCATTAAGGACAACGAAGGCGGCGGTATATTCATCGCAGCCGACCAGATGTCTGCCGTCGTTCCGCAAAACGGCGCGGTACTCAGCTACGTACCTAAGAATGCCGAGTTGCAAATCTACGGCGGTACCATCACCGGTAACAAATTGGGCGGTGTATGGGCAGATGACAGATCGATTAGTTTAGGCGGCGACCTTATTATCAGCGATAACGACGTAGGAAGCGACCTAAAGGACTATAACGTTATATTCTCCGAAGCACCGGACATTTATTTGTCGAAGGATAATCCGTTCAGCGAGAATGCGAAGGTCGGTATCCGATGCTTGGATTCTGTGACAATCTATACGATGAAGAATTTTATCGAATGTGATACTACCACGTTCTCCTGGAAGGAGCATATCGTATGCGACGATCCGTACTATTTCTTGAGTTCTTATTCCGATACGGACAAAATCTATATCTCCATGCGCGAACTCGTTAAGAATCAGCCGAGCTTAGAGAACGACATTACGTTTGACCTGTACGACGAGGACGTCGTCGAGGAAGAGATCGCAAAAACGATGTATAACTCGTACAAGGACGTGACGATCCAATATCAATGGTACGAGTACGATAAGAAAACGGACGGAAGTACCGTTACGTACGAACAATCCGTTGCCGTCAAGGACGCAACGAGCGCCAAGCTTTCTACCGTTAAGGACGGCGTGTATTATGCCTGCGTAGCGACCTTAGCCGACGGCGTGACCATTCAAAGTGACGTCTTCTGCGGACACGCTCACGAGACGAAAACGGAAAGAGACGTGTACGAGAAGATTTTTGCCGACAGTCTTGTGGACACGACGGAGGAGGAAGAATCGTACTACCTTGTGAAAGATGAAGATAAGTATTATTTAGACAAGGATCTTAAACTGGATAAAGACCTTGTTATTACCGCCAGAGTTACTCTCGACTTGAACAGTAAGGTTTTAGACTTATCCGGTCACAAAATCCATGTCAAAGGAATCAACGCCTGGTTGACCATCAATGACTGCGGTACGACCGAACACTATTTCACCAAAACCGAAAGCGGAAAATGGACGTATAATGACGATCAAGAGGTAAAAACCGAATATATCGTGGAAGGCGGAATCATTACCAACGTAACCGACATTATCCTCGACACCTACGAGGATATGGACGCGCTCGTCCTGAACGGCGGTTCTTTGGTCGGAAACGATTTGTACATTAATGTTATCAAAGGTGCGTTCTCAATGACCGGCGGTCAAATCGCCTACAACAACAATCAACGGAATTTGGAAGAAAGTTACAGTGATTACAATTATTACTATCCGATGATTTACGGAGACGATGTGTTCTGGATGGAAGGCGGTTCTATCCACGACAATGTTTTGCGAGCAAGTCCGTTGATTGCGATGCCGTTTTGCGCATTTATCGGTGGGGAAATCGTCGATAACCTTAACGAGATTCAAGAGGATTCTTATAGTTCCGAAAGGACTTTTGGCGTAGTAAACGATTGGGCAAAAAACAGTATCATTTATGTCGGAGGAGACTTTAAGATCGTAAGGAACTCTACGGTGTTGATATATAAATATAACGACGGTTATACTCGTAGACAAAGCATCGTTATAGGTATTCTATGTAAAAATACTATCCAAGCGGGGCCTCCTTTGACGGACGGTGCCGACATTGATATATTGCCGATGTCGCTGATGGACGACTGGGATGAGGTAGAAGAAGGCATCATCGTTTCCGGAGTGGCTCCCGGTTCGTTAAAGTACTTTACGGCGTCCTATACCTTCGTCTATTTGAAGGAAGTGGTCAACGGCGAAGATCCGACGAAGGCCGACATCTTGGTAGGTATGCGTGTCAACATGGAGAACTATTACCGAACGGGTGGTGGATACTTTTCTCTTACCCATGACAATCAGACCATATCGATAGAAACGGGCGACTTCGACAAGTCTCTTGACTATCTCGAAAAGGATTATTTCTTCGTTTGGTACAAGGACGGTAAAGAAATCGCCGACAGTAACGTAAATACCTATGACCCTTCTTGGGGCGACGGAACGTATGAAGCTGTGATCGTCTTTATGAAGAACGGAGAAGAATACAGCTATTATTACTCCAATTATATTCACGTCTGCAACGGAGTGGTTTACGATACCGTTTTGACCGAAGACTTGATAGACTATTACAGAGATTACAAGACCGGCGAATACAAGGAGTCCGGCGAATTGTTAGAAGGGTATTACTTCTTATATAGGAATATGTCGATATGGGATACCGATCTGAAGATTCTTATCAACGAGGACGTACACCTTGCCTTAAACGGAAAAATATTCAACTTGAACGGTATCAGCATCGTACTCGGACCGGAGGGCAGACTCACCATTGACGATAACAGTAACAATGTCACGTATTTCAGTACCGGCAGAAAGGGTGAATACTACATTTTGACGATGGAAGGTTTGGAAACCAACCGTTACACCTACGGCGGCGTCTTGTTCGGCGGTAGCGGTATTTACATGAGCGGGGACGAAACGACGCACTCCACCTTCACCATGAAGGCAGGTAACATTGCGGGCTTCTCCAAAGGTATCGGTTATGCTTACGGAACCGACGTCGCTTCTTACGGCGAAATCAATATCGAAGGGGGCACCGTCAAGGGGAACTATATCCGTTCGGGCAGCCTTATCTCGACGTTGGGAGAGGGCGTACTCATTAAGAATGCGATTATTACCGAGAACTGTTGCGAAAGCGCATTGATTTCCGTCTTCAACTTAAAAGTGGAAAACAGTTCTATCATCAAGAACACCGCCGGAGACGGAAGAAAGACCATCGAAGTCAGAGCCAACGACAATACGAGCACCTTCGAGATAGGCGGCACTACGAAAATCGTCGATAACGTCGACACGAGTCGCAGAAATGCCAACGTCGGTATCTTGATTTTGGATACCGAAGAAGTCGTAATTGATCCGTTTGTGACGATTTACGATCCCGAGACGAATTTGTACGTGGGTATCGAAGTCTATAACCTTGAACAAAGCGGTCTCGCCAGAAACAAGGATTACGATTCGATTGCGTTCTTGAAGGACGGCAAAAACGATCTGAAATACTTCGTCAGCGACGACGAACAGTACTATATCGGTACGGTAGAACAGATCTATATCGGTATGGTAGAAAGCGTAAACGACGGATACATGATTCGTCGCGTGCAGATCGATCCGTCCAAAGATAACAACTATACGTTTGAGATAGACGAGACCTGTGAAGGAACCGTCACCTATCAATGGTACAAGGCAAAGACCGCCAAACTCTTCTATACCGGCACCTACGGATATAACGTGTTTGGCAGAACGGGAGATGCGTTCGACTACTTTACCACCGACGGCGCTTGGAAGTATGAACCGCAAGAACTTTATGACGGATACGAACCGTCCTATTTGTACTTCGATATGAGAAAAGGCGACATTTTGAACTTTACCATATACTTCTTTAATTCGCAATTCAATAACGAAGCGGAAGTTATGGACGAAAAGATGCAGTATCTCTACGTCTGTGACGGAGAAAAGACGACGCCTTATAATATGGACGGCAAAACCACGTTCACACTCTATGCCGAAAAGGCGGGTAGATACAGTATTTCGGTCTTGAACAAATACCATCACGCCGAATACAACAAATACTACTATCGCGGTGCCGTGTTCTCCAACATTCTGCTTACGACCGGAACGTATACGCTGTTGCATGCGCAAACGTCGAAGACGTTATTGGTAGACGAGTTGGTCGATACCAGTGCTACCTATATTTGTCAAGCCACTTTGCAGGACGGCAAATATAATGCATCCGTTTACAGCGCACCCGTATATCTGCATAAGTGCGGCGATACCCTTTATGACAGAAAGATAGACCAACACTACGTCGACGATTGCGAAGAAGATGCGGCTATCCAATTGACGGACGGGTACTACTACCTGAACGAAGATATTGATTTGGGCAACAGATGGTTCGAAATCGCCAACGACCAAGCCGTACATTTCTGTATGAACGGTTACGTCCTCGATTTGTCGAACACCGTCAAAGCGGGCATCGTCAATCACGGCGAATTGTTCTTAACCGGCTGTACCGACACGAAGCACTACTTTACCACCGCCAACGACGTTTGGACGTGGGTGGAACAACCGACCAAGAAGACTACGACGGTGACGGGCGGTGTCGTGTATGGCGGTAAACCCGCTATCGAAAACGACGGAAACCTGTTCGTGGAAGGCGTTTCGTTCATTTCTTGCGCAACCGACGACGACGAAAATGGCGGTGCCATTACTTCCAAGAGCCAAGCCGTCGTCCGAAAGAGCAATTTCTACGGCAATACGGCTAAGAAGGGCTCGGCAATTTTGTTCCATGCCGACAATGAAGTTTTAATCATTGCCGAATGTGAATTTGCCTATAACGGTTCGATTACCGACAGCCAAGCCGTCATTTATGCGGCAGATTGCGACGTAGATATTACCATAGAGCTATGTAAATTCCATGATAACAAGGGAGCATACTCTACCGATATTTACTTTAGTCCTACCTCCGAAAGCAAGACTATGGCGATAGCGGAAACGACCTTCGAGAATTCTACCGCAAGTTCGGGTAAGATTATTACGATAAACGGCGGTGACGTTTTACTCTCCGAAGTCGTTATTTCGGGCAACAAAGCCGAGAACGAAAGCATCCTGTCGATTATGGGAAAAGCTATAGTAACCTTTATAGATGTCACCGTTACCGATAATACCGTCGGTTTGAATGCCTATGCGATAGACGTAAACGGCGGCGAAAGTGACAAAGCTACCCTTGTCTTACGAGACAAGAACCTCTTCTACGATAACTTGAACGGGGACGGCAAGCAAGCCAACCTCTATTTGAAAGCTTATGAGCCGATGCAGGTGGAAGACATGGAGGCAGGAAGTAAGATCGGTATTGTTCTCGACGGATTTACGGGTAACCCCATAGCCATCACGGAAGAAACGTCCATGCACGTCCTCGATTATATCGTATCGGATGACGAAAGAGCGGTTATTTCGGAATACGAAGTTTCGGCAGACAACTACGTCATTCGTATGAGCGTCGAACCGCACGTTTGCGAAAAAGACGAAAAGTACTATAACCTGCTTTTGAAAGAAGGCGGCGCCTTAAAGACGGGCAAGTATTTCTTGTCGGAAGACATTACGCTCGAAAAAGATATTATTATCGCTAGCGGAGAAGACGTCGTCATCTGCTTGAACGGTAAGGTCTTGAATCTGAACGGTCACTTGATTACCAACAACGGCGGTAGTTTGCGTATCCACGACTGCGGAAAGAGCGAGACCAACCATTACTTTAAGACAGACAGCATTCCTTGGACGTTGTTGTCCGCACGGGAGGAAGGTAGCGTAGCCGTTCAAAACGGCGTCATCATCGGCGGTAATCAACCGATGAATGCATACAACCCGGCAGCCATTGCGACATATAACGCCACAAGCACATTGACGATCGAAAATGTATCTTTTGTCGGCAACACAACCTATGACGGCAACGGCGTTATTGACATTTACAATGCGGACGTCACCTTTGACGGTGTGAACTTCTACGGCAACAAAGCTAACGACGGTCTCGTGTACTGTTATGGAAACAAACAGAATAAGGTTACCATAAAGAACAGCGACTTTATCGGCAATAAGAATACTAAAATGATTTCTCTGTCCTATTGCATCGTCGAAATCGACAACGTGAATATCCTTAGAAACTTCGGCGGAGGAATATATAATACCGGCGTAAAGGGTGTCCTCAAAAACGTGACCATTCAAGGAAATACCGTTTCCAACGATAGCCCGATGCTTACCATTGACGGTACCGACGGCTTGACGGTAACGGATCTTACCATTCAGGACAATACGGGTATCATAGGCGATAAACTCATGAGACTTATTCCCACGGAAGGCAAAACAATTACCATGAAAAACGTTACGGTAAAAGACAATACGACAGGCACCATCCTCCAGTCTTTGTTCAGCGGAACGACTGTATTCGAAGATTGTACCTTTACGAACAACACCGCGATCGGCATGGGAACATCTATCAGTAACGCCGTTGTTTTGAAGAATACCGAAATCAGCGGGAATACCGTTATGGAATATGTATATTGGAGAAACGACAGTCCGAGCCTCACGTTGCAAGGCAACGTAACGATTTTCGACAACAAGACGGCAGACGGCAAGCAAAAGAACTTGTATTTCGAAAAGACCGACAAGAAGCTTGTTACGAGCGACCTGACCGGCGGAAAGATCGGTATTACCCTCAATACGACGATTACGGCAGAGACCGAACTGGCTTTGACCGGAGCGACGAACAGTGACAAACTTTCGTACTTCGTTTCCGATATGGACGGATTGGTATTGACTTCGGTGGAAGCAGAGACCGAGTACACCTTAACGGGTATCAGCTTCTTGATTACCGCACAACCGTCCGAATCGAACGGTTATACGGTGAGCGTCAACGCCGCAGACAAGACGCCGTTTGAGATTACCTATCAATGGTACTTCGGCGAAGACGAAACGCAACCGCTTGAAGGCTACACCGCCGCACAACTCGGTGTCGTCACCAAGGAAGGTAAGTACTTCGTGAAGGTAAGCAGAGGCACCTATTCCGTCAAGTCGAACTACGTCGAAACCAAGACGGTCACATTTGACGCCAATGCTTTGGAAAACGAACAGGGCGTCGCACCTGCCTATGTATTCAATTTGCCGGGCAGACCGATAACCTTACCGGAAAACAAGTGGACGTACGCCAATCATATTTTTGCGGGTTGGTTTACTTCGTCCGAACTCGGCGAAGGCGACAGCGTATTGACGACCTATAACGTAGTCGGCTCGGAAAGCGAAAAGCTCTACGCCATTTGGACGGATAAGAAAGCAGTAACGATTTCGTACAAAGCCGAAGATAATACCTTCGTTTATGACGGAACCTCGAAAGAATTTACCTTCACGACGAAGGATGCGGCACTCGACTTGACGAAGGGTGTAACCGTCAAATACTATTCGGGTGGCAATCCCGTCAGCAAGCCCGACGTGGCAGGCAAGTATAACGTCGTGATAGAAAGAACGGAAGACGACGACTATGCTTCTTATTATGAAGAAATCGAAGATGCCGTCGTGATTACCAAGCAGAAGGTTGCCGTCCCCGAAAAGGGAATTGCCGGAAGCAAAGAGTATACGGGACTGACCATTGTCAGCGATATCGTTCCGACCGAAAAGTATAAGATCAGCGAAAATAACGGCGGTATCGAAGTCGGTACTTCCTATCCCGTCGTCATCGTTTTGAAAGATACTTTGAACTACGAATGGGCGGAAGTGACGGGAGAAACTCCGTATGCCGAAAAAGAAGGCGAAAAACTGACCTATTACTTCTCCATTACGAAAGGACAAGCGGTCATTACGGTAGACACATCCGACATCGTCGTTAAGTACGGTACTGCCATCTTCTTGCCGCAAGCGGCGAGCAACTTCGGTGACGTAAGTTGCAGCGTGGAAGCTTCGGATTTGGTAAACGTAGGCACCTACGAAGTCATTTATACCGTAACGAGTACGGAGAGCTACAAGGGTGACACCAAGAAATTGAAGGTCGTCATCGAAAAAGCCGTCGTCAACGTTCCGACCGACGTTATGGCGGGTAAGAAAGTCTATAACGGCGACGTGCAAACGAGCGACATCGTCCCGAACAGCGATAAATATACTATCTATACAAACAAAGGCGGAAAAGACGTAGGCGTGTACGACGTCGTAGCCAAGTTAAACGACAGTAAGAACTACAAGTGGTCGCAAGGGGAAGAAGTCGCCACCTATACGGTTAAGTTCGAAATCTACAAAGCTACGGTAGAAGTACCCGACGTAACCATCGGCGGAAATATCGTATACGACGGCAAACTGCATACCAGCACGATGAAAGCCACCGACGACTACGAAATCCTCACCAACGAAGGCGGTATCAACGTCGGCAAGTATGACGTCGTATTGAAACTGAAAGACAGTAAGAACTACAAGTGGTCGGAAACCGACGAAGCAACCTTTACGGTCGACTTTGAAATCACGCGCACCGCATCGAAAGTAACGGTGGAAGATATGTCCAATATCGTGATTACCTACGGCGAAATCGCCACCTTCCCGAAGGCTTCGGCTACATTCGGCGAAGTGGTGACCAACTACAAGCCCGAAGAATTGGTCGACGTCGGTATGTACACCTTGAAGTTTATGGTATTGGATTCCGAAAACTATACGGGTGACGAAAAGACCGTTCTCGTCATCATCAATAAGACGGAAAGTACGGTTACCATTCATTCCGACGTAGACACGATTACGGCGACCTACGGAAGAAATCGTTCTGCCTACCGCTACGGCGACCTTCGGCGAAGTGGTTTGCGACAAGACGGCGGACGACTTAAAGAACGCCGGAACCTACGTAGTCACTTATAAAGTTTATAACAATAAGAACTTTAAGGGTGACGAGAAGAAGATTACCGTTGTCATCGGTAAGGCTACGGTGGAAGTACCCGAAATCGCTATCGGCGGAGAGCTTGTTTATACCGGAAAGACTTTGGTCAGTGAAATGAACGGCACCGCATACTACTCGATCAGTGAAAACGAAGGCGGTATCGACGTAGGTACCTATGACGTCGTACTGTCGCTAAACGATGCGTATAACTACGTTTGGTCGAACGGTTCTACCGATACCTATACCGTACAATTCAAGATTTTGAAGGGACAAGCGGTACTTACCGTCGACACCGAAACGATTGAAGTGGAATACGGTACGAAAGTGGTATTGCCGACGGCTACGACGACGTTCGGCTCGGTCAACTGCGATAAGCAGTCTTCCGATTTGGTACTCGCCAACGAAGAAGGCTATACGGTGACGTACAGTGTAGACGGAAACGATAACTATGACGGCGACAGCAAGTCCTTGACGGTTATCGTGAAGAAAGCAAGCTATGATGTCAGCGGAATCACCTTTAAGGACGTAGCCGTTTTGTATGACGGAGAAGAACATATCTTATTGATTGACGGAGAACTCCCGAAGGGCGTAGTCGTCAGCTATCAAGAAAACAGAGGCACCGAAGTCGGTATGTATCATGCGGTAGCAAGTTTTGCGGGCGATAAGAACTACAACGCCATCCCCGATATGGAAGCCACCCTTTCCATCAGAAGCGCAGAAATCGTTTCGGATAAGAAGACGACCGATGTTACGGGTACGTTGGAAAGAGATTACGTAAAAGTATCCGCTAAGGAAGGTATCGATTCCAACATCATGATTATGACCGAGATTATCGACGTCGAAAAGGATAGCAAAGGTTCCGAAGTCGAAACGAAGTATAAGAACATCACCGACGAAGACGCTAAGTTAAAAGTCAGCGAAAAAGTCGGCGTCGTGTTCGACGTAAGCTTGATTAAGACGGAAGGCGACAAACAAGTTTCCCTCTCCCAAATCGAAGGCGTCGACAAAATGAAAGTAAAGATCTTCGTTCCGAAGGATATTGACAGAACGTCCATCACCAGAATTATTCAAGTAAACGAAGACGGCACCACTTCACAAATGGCATTTACCGAAAGCATGGTCGATGCCGAAGGTTATATCGAAATGGAAGTGTCGAAAGTCGGCATGATTGCGTTTATTCAAAAGAATAACGATGGTTGCTACAAGCATTGGATTATTTTGGGATTACTGCTTATCATGATTCTGTTCATCGTTTTGACGATAGTCTTGAAAGATAAGAAGGTCAAAAATATCCTTGCCGTCGTAGGATTCGTTTACGGTATCCTTGCTATCGTCGGCGGAGCCTTCTTGCTCGGATGCGAAGTATGTATCTACCTCTACGCGGCACTCTGTGCGCTTTGGGGCGTATCGATTATCCTCTTCAACTGCCGCAGCAAGAAGAAGATTAAGACCGATGACGAATTCGTCGGAGAATGGCTGTAAGAATCGTTTTACGAAAGAAAAAGGTGTCGACAAAACGTCGACACCTTTTTTTTATGGACAAGTAAACCGTTATGGAAGGAATCGGTATTAGCGGAAGTACTCTTTTATTTTTTTGCAAACCTCGTCGACGACGTAAATAAAACGATAAAAAAGCATCATAATCACGTTAGTGCCGGAACGATTGTCGAGGACGGCATCGCCGGAACAGGTCAGTTCGTCATCGTCATCCATGTAAAACTTGCACCAACGATAGGTATCGTTTAGATTGTTGCAGAACTTGTAGGCGGCGGGTAGGTCGCGTTTGTCGAATTTTTCAATAGACCAAACGGTAATATTGACCGATTCTCCGTCTTCGCCAAAAAAGAAAGCGAAAGTTTGTTCCTTAAAGTTTTCCCCGCCGCAAAAGACTTGAACAAGCCTTTGTTCGGAGTTTACACAGTATTTCAGGTTGTTTTTTTCCAAAGTTTTGATAAAATCTTGCAGAATGTATTTTTCGTCATCGGTAGAGTTTCCGACGGGTTTTTTATTTTCAGTCATGGTATATACCTCCTTATGTAGTATCGAAAAAGTTTTTAATGAAAGGACTCTTGTGATTCTCGGCAAATACTGTCGACAAGTTGTACCAGAGCCCGTAACAGGATTAAACAGATTTCTCCCGCATTGTTGCCGTCGATAATGGCGTCGCAAGCACAGGTCAATTCGTTATCCTTATCAATGTATAATTTTATCCAACGGTATTTGTTGTTCATTTTATTGCAAAAAGCATAAGCTTCGGGTAATAAGTCGGAGGCGAATTTTTGAATGGAAAAAACGGTCACCGTAACGGAATCGCCTTTTGCGTCAAAAAGAAAGGTGAACGTCAACGTGCCGAAATGTTTTCCGATACGTCGGATTCGTATAATATTCTTTTGAGAGTCGATACTGAATAAAATGTTTTCCCGTTCCAATCTTTGGGTGAAACTTTGCAGTAAGAGGCTTGCGTGCGATTCGGAATCGGATGCCTCGCGATTTTTTAAGATATCGTCTAAGATAAGAGTAGACAGGCTGAGTAATTTTTTGCAAACGTTTCCGGCGGTATGACAGTCGATAATGGCATCGGCGGTAAGGATGAGTTCGTTTTCGGCGTTGACGTTGAGTTTTATCCAGCGATAATCTTTGTTGACGGTATTACAAAAGGCAAAACAATCGGGAAGCTTGGCTTCCTCGATACCGATATCGGTACAAACATTCATGCGAACCGATTTCCCGTCTGTGTCGAACTGAAAAATAAATTGAAAAGCTTTATAGGGACCATCGGAAAAAGTGCAGGCGAGTGTGGTATTATCGCTTAACAGCTCATACCGAATACCCTCGTCGTGCAGAACCTCTCGAAACGCATGAATAACCTTCTGTACGGCACTTCCTTGTAGGCAGGACGCTTGTTTTTTAACCATTCCTCTAATATCTCTTTAGTCTTTAAGATTTCTAAGATAAGTATTTCAAATCTCGACAAAAAAGTCAATAGAAAAAGGGAATTATTTTGAAAACAATGTCGTATTAGCGCGATATATAGGATTGTATTGACAAACGGAACAAAGTTTTGTAAAATATAAACGATGATACGTCACGAAATTCCGCCGTTCTTCGATGAAGAATCACGCATACTGATTCTCGGTTCCTTTCCGTCACCGAAGTCAAGGGAAACGGGTTTTTATTACGGGCATCCGCAAAATCGTTTTTGGAAAGTGCTTGCCGGCATTTTTCAAGAAGTCGTACCTTCTTCGCAAGAAGAAAAGAAAGCCTTTTTGAAAAGGCACAAAATAGCTCTGTGGGATGTCATTTCTTCGTGCGATATCGTCGGTGCGGGAGATAATACAATTAAAAACGCCGTACCGAATGATTTTTCGAAGATAACGACGAATGCCGCAATTTCCCAAGTTTTTACGACGGGAAAGCTGGCGGGAGAATTGTATAAAAAGTTTTCGGGTTCGGAAAGCATCGTTTTACCGTCACCGTCACCCGCAAACTGTGCGCAATCGTTGGAAAAACTTTTGGAAAGTTATTCCGTCATTAAGAAGTATTTGTAATGAGGTGTTTATGACCATTCAAGACGTTGTCGGAGCCATTATTATCCGCGATAACAAGGTTTTCTCCGCAAAAAGAGGAGAAAGTAAATATGCCTACGTGGCACATAAGTATGAGTTTGTCGGGGGAAAGCGAGAGAACGGAGAAACGTGCGAAAATGCCTTGGTGCGGGAATGTCGGGAAGAAATGGATGCCAAAATAGAAATTTTGTATCCGTATATGACTTTCAAATACGATTATCCCGATTTTTCCATGTATTTACATACCTACGTTTGTACCCTCTGCGAAGAGCCGAAAATGTTGGAACACGAAAACTTCACCTGGATCGATATTGCCGATCTCAAAGAGGAGGAGTGGGCACCTGCCGACGCCACCGTTATTTCTCGCTTAAAACTTGCCTACGGGGACTTGACCGAAAGACCGATTCACGAAGAAAGCGTTTTTTCGGGGAGAATTTTGAACGTTCATCGGGATACCGTACTTCTTCCCAACGGCAAACAAGCCACACGAGAAAAGATTTTGCACATCGGCGCTTCCGCCGTCCTTGTGGTGGGAGAACGGGATATAACCTATTTATGCAAACAATTCCGTTATTCGGTGGGAAAAACCATGTTGGAAATACCGGCAGGCAAGAGAGATTCCTTCGACGAAGATTACGAAGATACGGCGCGAAGAGAATTATCGGAGGAGTTGGGTGTCGTGGATGCCGACCTGACTTTTCTCGGATTTATGTATCCGGCTTTGGGGTATAGCGATGAAAAAATCGCTTTATACCTTGCCGAGCATCCCATTTGGGGCGAACAACACTTGGACGAAGACGAGTTCTTAAACGTTCAGGCAATGCCCCTTCAAGAAGCCGTAAAAATGGCGGAAAGCGGAGAAATCGAAGACTCTAAGACAGTTGTTGCCCTTCTTCGATATCAAGCAAGAAGAAAATAATCTGTATGAAAAAAATATGGCAAAACCTTCCAGGGTTTTTCCCTTCACCGAAGGCGTATTTATCATCACTGGTGCATTATAATCCGAAAAGCAAAGACGCTCGTATATGGGAATTGGACGTTTTGCGGGGACTTGTCATTCTGTACTTGACTTTTGACGGTTTTTGTCGGATTATATTTCGTTTCCCTATCTCGTGGCAAACGGAATTCGGGAAAGGTTTTTATTCCTTCCTCGTGCAATACAACGGAGGTGCCTTTCAAAGCGGCGTCAACCCGTTTGTAAACTATTTTTTGTGTTTTTTGTCGGGTATCACTACTTGCTTGACGGGAAGTCCTTTGCGGAAAACGGGTAGGTTTGCCCTTTTCTATTTGGCTTGCTGGGGCACGCTTTGGTTTCGTATCTGTTGCAAGAGTATTGCTACGGGTACGTATTGTTTGATATTCTTGCCGTCCTTGCCGTCAGCAATCTGCTATGGCTGTTTTTGGATGTCGTTCGTTGTCCGACGTGGTTGCGGGCGATTATGACCGTTTTATTGTTTTGTATCGGCGTTACGTTCCATTATAATACCTTTATGTCCGGTGAGGATTTCGGTGTGGAACAGACTTTTCTGTCCCTCTTCCTTTATAACAGAAACGGGTATTTGGTTGCGGGTGAATTCTTTCAACCGCTTTTACCCCATCTCGGTTTCTTTATGCTCGGAGGTATTTTGGGTAAATACCTGTACGCCGATAAAAAGACCTTGACAAAGCGTGCGCAACCGCCGAAAGCTTTGTATCCCGTCGTGTTCTGCGGAAAGCACTATTGCGCCGTTCTGTTGCTGGTGCCTGCCGTTTTGGTGGGAATCGTTTATGCGATTATCGCCATCGTTCGTCTTGTTTAAGGATTTTTATTATGGATCTTGCAAAGAAACAGAGTTTGGCAAAAAAAAGAATGGTAGAGTTTCTAAAAAGACGGTGGGTATCCTTTCGTTCGTTTTTCCGATACAACGATCCGGAAGGTAAACCGCGCGTGTGGGAATTGGATTTACTTCGAGGCATCATTCTTCTGATCGTAACGTTGGATCACGTTTGTAACTTTATTTATGCCTTCAAGGTTTTACCTTTTGAAACGGAATTCGGCTTAAAAATCATGGAATATGCCGGAGCGTACTGTAATTTCGTATTCCGTCATGCCATACAACCGTACGGACTGTTTTTGCTTTGTTTTTTATCGGGAATCAATCGAAGCCTCAGTCATAGCACCCTTTTGAAGATGGTTCGGTTTTGTCTGTTTTCGGGACTTTTTATGGGCGGTTATGCTTTTGCAAAAGTCCTTTTCCCCGATTTGATTGCCACCTATTTGATTTTTAACATAATACCCGTATTGACCATCTGCTTCGTCGTATGGTGGGTTCTGGATTTGGTAAAATGCCCCGATTGGGTACGTTGTACGTTGGGATTTATCGTTACGCTCATCGGATTGACCTTCTATTATAAGTATTACGCCATGGGAAACAGTGTCGTAGAAAACGACTTTTTGTCTTTACTCGTCTATAATTCGCATGGTGTGTCCCTTTCACCCGATAATTTTGAACCCCTTCTGCCGCATCTCGGCTTTTTCTTATTGGGAGGCGTGTTGGGAAAGTATTTGTATAAGAACAAAAAAACCCTTACGAAACATACCTACCCGCCCAAAATCCTTAGACCGATTCTTATCGTCGGAAAACACTCGTTGGCTGTCTACCTTCTGGCTCCCGTCGTAATTTTGGGATTGGCGTGGATTATCATACAAATCGTCCACTTGTTTTGACCTTACCGTTCCATTACGGGCAAGAGGGGAGAGTATAACACTTTTTTCTTTACAAACTACTAAAAAGTATTTGACAAACGGGACGATAATTACTATAATATCATACGTACCGATTAGGGTGGCAAGGGACAATGTCGCATGACGATATCGCTCGATGCCGAACGTGGTCGGCGCAATACGGTTCGATAGAACAATATCTACGTAATCGTATATCCTAAACAGTCCATGCCGATATGGCTCAGTTGGCGCGACGCGTTAAGACGACACCACGGTGCGGTGTCGGTAGCCAAAGCGGACAAAGGCTGTGCCTGCAGTCGGGCAAGCACGCCTGAGAAGGATGAACATAATAACTTAAAA
>DCGI01000018.1:0-131 GCA_002315475.1 Christensenella sp. UBA1782
CCGGCTGGACATTCGGTGGCTGGTTTAAAGAATCCTCTTGTACCAATAAAGTAGGCGATGCCGGAGCATCCTTAACCAAGCCGAACCTTTCGGCTACCAACAATGCCACCGTCAATCTCTATGCCAAGTGG
>DCGI01000018.1:200-18624 GCA_002315475.1 Christensenella sp. UBA1782
GCCAACGCAACGGGCACGGTGACGGAATTTTCCGCAAACGCCACTTGGACATATGATTCGAATGCGACTTTGGAGGCTGAACTGACCTTGAATGGTTGGATATTTGAAGGATGGTATAAACAAAACGGAACAAAAGTCGGCAACAGCGGTGTACAGTTAACGAAACCCAATTTATCAACCGGTTCCTCGGTTACTTTATACGCTCATTGGGTGGTAGATCCTTATACCATTGGGCAAAATGTGGCAAATAAAGCTCTGGTTAGCGATACTTCTTTGGCAAACTCATATTATGTATATAATGTAATCGGATCCGAAATCAATATGACATTGGGGAATTGTCAAAACGCACATAAAGTAATAATAGATTGGACGAACTCAACAACGACTGAATACGGGCATGATATAACCATCTCTAAAGATATTTCAGAAGTTTTTATAATCGGAAATAAAAATAAGACATATAATAATGTAAAAATCTACACGATAGGTTATGATAAAGATGATACTTGTTTGCTTCATATAAAAGACTTAAATTTGCGGAATTCGCGAATCGATAATAGTATTTGCTTCAGCAAACACTTGAAATCCTCACACTCCGATTTTAGCATTCTATGGTCTATGTACTTGTATTGGGAAATTGCTTTCAACAGGATGTATCTCCTCTTTGCCGAGTCACAAAGTCTAGTATTTCCAATGTTATACGGATATCTTGAACCGATAAGAAAACGAACTCCTTTATCTGTAACATCCGCTCCCGGAATTTTTGTAATATTCTTTTTAATTGTCTTTTCACTGATTGATGGATACTTGTTTTTAAAATCGTCAAAAGAAATATACTTTTCTACCCGTGATTCCATAGTCATTCTCCCAACAAAGCACGCAGTTCCTTTGTTTCCTCTACAATCTGCGCATTCAGGCGGTCAAGCTCGTCAAGAATTTCGCTTGTGGGGGGATATATTTTGGCAACGTATTCGGTCTTTTTATACTTATTGATAGATAGGTCGTAATTGCTGTCAACTATTTCTTGTTTAGGGACAAAAAAGCTTTGCTCGGTGCGCTCTCTGTCCTCTTCCGCTTTAAGGTTGTGGAAGCGGTTGATAATATCCGGTATGTCGTTTGCTTCGATAACACTGCGCTTATCGTCAAGCGAAAAGCCGTCTGCTTTCATATCGTAGAACCATACTTTATCCGTTCCGCCATGACCGGTCTTGGTAAATATCAAAATTGCCGTAGATACACCGGCATAGGGTTTGAATACACCTGAGGGCATAGAAATAACGGCTTCCAGTCGGTTGAATTCTATAATTTCTTGGCGAATGGATTTATGTGCATTGGAAGAGCCAAACAAGACGCCATCGGGGACTATAGATGCACAACGTCCGCCAACTTTTAATGCCTTTAAAAACAACGCCATAAACAAAAGCTCGGTCTTTGACGTAGATGCAAGATTCAACAAATCTTTTGAGATGGTTTCTTTATCCAAACTTCCGGTAAAAGGCGGGTTAGCTAGAATCAAAGAGTATTCTTCTCTATGTTTGTTATCTTCGGATAACGAATCCATCCATGTGATATTGGGGGCTTCTACACCATGAAGCATCATATTCATGGCACCTATGCGGAGCATTGTTTGGTCGGTATCAAAACCTGTAAACATGGATGTTATATAATGTTTTTTATTTTCGGACTTCATAAGTTCGGTAGCATAATGTTCCGAAACGTACTGCGCCGCAGTACAAATAAATCCTGCCGAACCCATTGCAGGGTCGCAGATTGTATCGTTTATTGAAGGTTGCATCAAATCAACCATCATCTTTATAATATGGCGAGGCGTACGGAACTGACCATTGGTACCGGATTGGGCAATTTGAGAAAGTAGATATTCATATACATCACCCATAATATCTTTATTATTCAAATCAAGATCGTCCAACGCATCTACCACTTTTACCAGAACACGAGCCGTAGGAACAATAAAGAGTGCGTCTTTCATATATTTTGCAAATGCCGTAGGATTGTCAAACATTTGTTACGCTTTGGTTAAAAATAAATTGTAAAGTTACAATGGATGTGAGACTGAAAAAAATAAAAAAAGAGTGACTGCCTCGTGTTAGAATATATTCACCACAAAAAAATCTAGGAGGTCAAGTCACTCAAATGGATTATAACACAAGTAAAAGGTATTGTCCACACGAAATCAACACAAAAGTTCATTCTGTCTGTAGAGTTACAATGGATGATTGCTTCTTTTGTGTAGGCGGAAAAAATGCAGCGGCGTACGGTTTGGGAGAAGGGAACGATTTTTTTCGAGAAAACGGCGGAGGGGGCTTTTCGTTTGAAAGGAATCGTGGTAGAATAAAGGGGATGATGTCAGCGAGACGGGGGTGGGGATGGAACACTATAAATCGTGGGGTGCGTTGAAAAAATGGCTGGAGGGCAATTTGTGCGATGATTTGCGTGGTCGCATCGGTTATTTTTTGACACGTTATCATGACGTTCACGATGCGTACGGCAGGGCTGCCGTTTTGGTGGACGGAGAAGAATGGGTGGTTTTTACTTGGATGGATTCTGCTCGGCAAGAGAGAGATTTGGACGGACTTTGGACGGAAGGCGGCAAGGCGACGTATGATACCGAACGCTTCGAACAGACGCTGAAACCGAAATGGGATGAAGCGTGCACGTATTCGGAGAATGATTTTTTGCTTGCCGTTTTGCAGTTTCGCAATATGTCCGTAGGGGACGCTTTGCAATCCGACGATTTCCTTGTGAAAATGCTTGCGATTTTGGATAAGCGAGTCGGCGTGCGTACCTTAAAAAAATTGAAAGAAACGCAGGCGTATTTGCAATATCCCGAATGGGTACGGCGGTTCTATGCTTTACGAATAGACGGTTGATTCTCGGATTACGGGAATCGGGACGGTCTCGGAAGAAGCGAGAAAAGAAGTCGGAACAGGTATATTTTTGATTGTTTTCGGATGAAAAAACGGATTATTGGACATATTGGTTTGTAGGAGAGGGATATTGTTCAGAGAAAGGGGATTCTTTCTTATTGAATTCTTCAAGAGAATGACCGAAATTTTTTTGCAATTTTTTTTCAATGTATGCCCTTCGCCTTGACTTTTATAAACGGGAATGCTAAAATAATACCGCAAATTCGGAAGGATTTGCGGTCATAAAGACTCGGTTTTTTTGGAAAACTCGATAGGGAGTATGTGTCGTGGACTGGAAGCACATTCGGGCGAGTAGTAAACGCGGGAACGCTTTGTGATAGGTTGGCTATTTGGGTAAAGTGGATGCTTTTGCATCAAATCGGGTGGCACCGCGGGTTTATAGGCTCGTCCCGTGAACATAATCTTGTTCACGGGATTTTTATTTTATTGAGGAAATTGGAGGTTTTTTCATGTACAGAACATTATTTTGTAATGACATCAGAGACGAAAATATCGGTCAAACCGTTCAACTTGCCGGTTGGGTGGATGTGATTCGTGACCACGGAGGCGTTATTTTCGTCGATTTACGTGATTATACCGGCATTACGCAGGTGGTGGTTCACGACGAGAATTTATTGAAGGGTGTCGGAAGAGAAACGGTTATTTCGGTGACCGGAACCGTAGAAAAAAGAGACGAATCTACGGTCAATCCGAAAATTCAAACCGGTTATGTGGAGTTGTTGGCATCTTCTGTAGACGTTTTGGGTAGAAGTAAGAGCAATTTGCCGTTTGAAATTCAAAATTCTCGGGCAAGCAAAGACGAATTGCGTTTGAAATTTCGTTATCTCGATTTGAGAAACCCCGTCAACCATAATAGGTTGTTGATGCGTTCTCAGATTATTCGGCACATGCGGCATAAGATGGAGGAAAAGGATTTTCTGGAAATGCAAACTCCGATTCTTACCGCATCGTCCCCCGAAGGCGCGAGAGACTTTTTGGTTCCCAGCAGAAAGCATCCCGGAAAGTTTTATGCGTTGCCGCAAGCACCGCAACAATTCAAACAATTGTTGATGGTGTCGGGATTTGACCGTTATTTTCAAATAGCGCCTTGCTTCCGAGATGAGGATGCTCGTGCCGACCGTTCGCCCGGTGAGTTTTATCAACTTGACTTTGAAATGGCGTTTGCGACGCAGGACGACGTTTTGGAAGTATGTCAAGACGTTATTTACGACACGTTTAAGACGTTTTCGCAAAAAACGATTTCCGAAAAACCCTTCCGAAGAATAACGTATGCGGAGTCTATGGCAAAGTACGGTTCCGACAAGCCCGATTTGAGAAACCCTCTTCTTATCTGTGACTTAACGGATTTCTTTGCCGGCGTTGCTTTCCCCGCCTTTCGCGGACATCCGGTAAAAGGTATCGTTGCCGACTGTCGCGGAAAGTCCAATAAGTTTTTCGAAGATTCTTTGAAATACGCTACTTCTGCGGACGTAGCTTTGGGCGGACTCGGCTATATTACGTTTGACGGGAAAGAGTTTTCCGGTCCTATCGCAAAATATTTGACCGCCGAGCAGAAGAAAGAAATCGTTTCGATTTCGGGAATCAAGACCGGAGAAACGCTGTTCTTTATCTGCGACAGTAAAAAACACGATGCGGAAAAGAAAGCGGGACTGATTCGGACTTGGTTGGCAGGGAAAAATCAGTTGGATTTGATAGCCGAAGACCGGTTTGATTTCTGTTTTATCGTGGATTTCCCGATGTACGAGAACGACGAAGAAACGGGTGAAGTCATCTTTACGCATAACCCTTTCTCCATGCCGCAAGGCGGATTGGACGCACTGCTTCACAAAGAACCTACCGAAATTTTGGCATATCAGTATGACTTGGTTTGTAACGGAATCGAGCTTGCGTCGGGTGCCGTTCGGAACCACGATACGGAAATCATGAAGAAAGCGTTTGAAATCGCCGGTTATACGGAAGAAGACCTCAAACAAAAATTCAATGCGTTGTATAATGCTTTCCAATACGGAGCACCGCCGCACGCGGGTATGGCACCGGGCGTGGACAGAATCGTCATGCTTTTGACGGACGAAGAAAAGATACTGGAAGTCATTGCTTTCCCGCTGAACGGAAACGCACAGGATTTACTGGTAGGAGCACCTTCCTTCGTTACGGCGCAACAACTGGAAGACGTGCATTTGTTGGACGGCAACAATGCCGCAAAGCAAACGGTAACAAGAACCGACTCTAAAGTAACGTCGAGAGGCAAACGTTCGACTTTCTCCAACGACCAACAGTTGAACCAGATTGCGTTGACCGAAGAAGAGGAAGAAACCGTAGAAGCGGTCTTTGCTCGGATGAAGGAAGATGAAAAACTTTTGAGCGATGCGCAACTGGACGGTGTCGAACCGATGGTTCACGTCATGCCGATGACGAACGTTTTTCGTGACGACGAACGGAAACAGCCGTTCAGTCGTGAAAGTATGCTTGCCGAAGCACCGGCAAGAAACGAAAACAGCTGGCAAGTTCCGAGACTTGTAAAGTGAGGTACCGAAAATGGAATACTATGTTCAAAAAATAAAGGAAAACGGTAAAATCGCCGTAGATGATTTGATTTTAATAAAAGACGTCCCTTCGTACGGCGGTTCTAAAATATTGGAGGGTTTTCACTCTCTTTTTACCGCCGAAGTCGTAGAGCGTCTTGAAAAGGCGGGGTATCCCGTAAGCGGAACGACGCCCGTAGGAGAATTCGGTTTGGATTTGGTCGGAGAATTCTCGTACGGTCACACGCAGAAAGGCAAGCTTTACGGTGCCGCCGCAGAACTCGTCAAGAAGGGCGAGGTAGAATTTGCGTTGGGGGTAGATATGAACGGTGCGCCTCGCAGAGCGGCGGCATTGTCGGGTATCGAATTCTTAAAGCCGACGTACGGTACGGTTTCCCGTTACGGCATTATTTCTTGTGCCGCTTCCGGCGAGCAAATCGGTGTATACGCATCAAACGCCGAAACCATCGCAAAAGCCATGAAGATTATTGCGGGACACGACGAAAAGGACGGGACCAGTTTGCCCGATATGACGTACGACTATTCGACGACGGAAGCCGTTTCCGGCAAGAAAGTCGCTTTGATTACCGAACTGTTGGAAAAAGCCGATGACGACGTAAAGAAACAGGTGCAAAAGGTTGTTGCCGACTTGGAAAAGAAAGGCGTAAAAGTGGAGAAAATCTCGTTTGTAAACTGCCAAACGGCATGTATTGCATGGCAGATTCTGATGGCCGCCGAAACTTGCAACAATATTTCCCGTTACGACGGCGTCAAGTTCGGGTTCCGAGCCGAAAAATATAAAGATATTGACGAATTGTACGTCAATAGCAGAACGGAAGGCTTTAACCTTTTGACCAAAACGATGATATTATACGGTTCGGACGTGCTTTCCAAGAAGCGTTATAAGGACTGTTATGAGAAATCTCTGCGTGCAAGACGGTTGATTGCCGAGCAGTTGAACGCCTTGTTCGAGCAGTATGCCGCCGTCATCGCACCGGTTTGCAGTACTTTGTCGTTTACCGATTACGACGTTAAGGATGCCTTTACGAAAGTGTATAACGAAATGGTGTTTACTGCGATGGCAAACCTTACGGGAATACCGTCTTTAACGAAGGGTGCCGTACAGTTTATGGCAAAACCGTTCGGCGAAAGCACTTTATTGAGTTTGGCGCGTGTATCGGAAAAGGAGGATAAGTAATATGAAATATGAAATTGTGATTGGATTGGAAACGCACGTTGAATTAAACACCAAGTCCAAGATATTCTGTTCTTGCGGAGGACATTCTTCGGCAAAAGAAGCCAACGATTGCGTATGCCCCGCCTGTTGCGGCATGCCGGGTATGTTGCCGGTCATGAATAAACGCGTCGTGGAGCTTGCGGCTACGGCAGGACTTATGTTAAACTGCAATATCAACAAGTACTCTACGTTCGACAAAAAGAACTATTACTATCCCGATCTACCCTGCGCTTATCAAATTACGCAGTTGAATCATCCTATCTGTACCAACGGGCATATTACGATAAAAACGAAGGATACCGAGCGTGAAATACGAATCAAACAAATCCACATGGAAGAAGATGCGGGAAAACTGGTACACGAAGGTAATTTTTCTTACGTCGACTTTAACCGTACCAGCGTCCCGTTGATCGAAATCGTAACGCAACCCGATTTCAGATCGGCGGACGAGGTTTTGACGTATTTGAGAAAACTAAAATCCATGTTTCAGTCGAGCGGTATTTCGGAATGTGAAACGGGTGCCATGCGGTGCGATATTAACATTTCCGTACGTCCCGAAGGTTCTTCGGAATACGGCGTCAGAACCGAAGTCAAGAACATGAGCTCTTTTGAATTGATTGAAAAAGCCATCAACTACGAAGCGCAACGTCATATCGACGCCATCGAGTACGAAACGGAAGAGCTGATTCAGGAAACAAGACGGTTCGATGAAGCAACCGGCAAGACGTTTGCGATGCGGAACAAAGAAACGGAAGCAGACTATCGGTATTTTCCCGATCCGAACCTGATGCCCATCGTGATCGACGACGCATGGTTGGAAAAAATCAAGGCGAATAAGCCGATTATTTTGGATGAACGGGAAAACCTTTACCGTGAAGTCGGTATCGGCGAAAAAGAAATCGCCATGTTGCTGTCCAACCACGTCCTCATGAAGTTATTGGACGATACGGTGCAAGCGGGTGCCGATTTGAAGACGGCTTCCTCTTGGATTCTGACCGATTTGATCGGATTGTTAAAAAGAAAAAATATCGCGCTTACGGCAGATACGATTGCTCCCGCCAAATTGGCAAGAATCATCGAACTGGTTGCGAAGTCGGTTATTACGAGAGCGACCGGCAAAAAGCTGTTGGATGTCGTCGTCGAAAAAGACGTCGATCCCGATGAATACCGTATAGCCAACAAACTGGATATGCAACAGGATAGCGGTTTGCTTGAGAACGCCGTTCGGAAAGTTTTGCAGGAAAACGAAACGATGGTTGCGGAATACAAAGCCGGCAAAGAAAAGGTATTCCAAGCGTTGATCGGAGCGACCATGAAAGAATTAAAGGGGAAGGCAGAGCCTTCTGCGGTCGTGGAAGCCTTGCGTAAGGCGTTATTACGATAAAAACGATACGAAAAGGAGAAGGTTGCTATATGTCGAACGTTGAGAATCAACAAAGAAAAAAGAGAATACTTGTTTTTTTGACGGGAGGAACCATTTGTTCGACGTATAATACCCGAGAGGGTGAGGGGCGTATTAAATCATCGGATAGCGATATAGGCACCAAGTTGGAAGCATACTTCTCCTCTTCCGATTCCGAATACGCCGATAAGGTAGCGTTTGACAGAACCGAGAATTTGGGGTATTTCAGCGAAAACATGACGGTCGAGAATTGGAACGTGCTTTTGCGACGATTCCGTAGTGCGTGCTCCGAAACAAAGGACGGCACGCCGATTACGCTTTCGCAGTTGTCCGAGATATACGACGGTATCGTTATCGCACACGGAACCGATACGCTTGCCTACTCTTCCGCTGTTTTTTCCCTTCTTTTGAAATGGATTGGTATTCCGGTTTTTTTGGTTTCCAGTAACGAGGCGTTGGAAAGGGAAAGGGCGAACGGAAACGTCAATTTTCGAGCGGCGGTGGAATGTATTTGCAAAGGGATACCGCAGGGCGTATTCGTAACCTATCAAAATCCTTCCGACGGGCGTACCTATCTCCATTATGCTTCGCAAGTAACGCAATGCGCAAGCTATCGAGAGGATTTTTACAGTGCCGAAATGTTGGATATTACGGATAGGGATTTCGATAAAATCCTACGGTTTGCGTCCCGATACGAAGTCGGCAGCAATAAAGCTTTGCCGAACGGTAAAATAATCAATCCGTTGGAACCGTTGACGTTGGTAAACGACGTTTTGAAAATCGAACCCTATATCGGCTTGAATTACGACTGCTTTGATTTTTCCAAGTGTAAATACGTTCTGCACGGAGCGTACCATTCGGGGACGGTTTGTTCCTGTTTTTACGAGGAAAAGACGGCTATGCCGCCTCATGACGCCGCCGATTCTTCTGCACAAGACAGTCGAATCCATACGGCAAATTCCGTACAACATTTAATCGACGGGTGTTCGGATGCACCCTCCGTAAAAGGCATCGTGATTGCTCCCGCACAAGGCGTAGGCGATTTATACGATACCGTTCCGGTAATAACCGATTACGTGCACAGACGAAAACCGCGTTGTTTCGTTCGGTTTGCTTACGGATGCACCTCGGAAATGTATTATGCAAAACTGGTCATAGCTTCGTCACTGGGCTTTACCGATGACGAAACGGATGATTTTCTGACCGAGAAATACTGCTCCGAATTTGTCGCCGACGTTACCCGAGAATCGGCTTTGTTTTCGTGCGAAAAAACCGTCAAAATTTACGAAAAGGACGGGTACAGGAAAGAGTTTTCCGCCAAAGTGGTCGATTGTATTCCCGATAAAAAAGGGTACAAGGTCGTTTTGAATCAATCGGCGTTTTTTCCGGAAGGCGGGGGACAAAAATCCGACGTCGGTACGCTAACGTGTCTTTCGGGAGAAAACGAAGTGGGCGGCGACGTCGCCGAAATAACCGACGTTCAAATCGAAAACGGCGTCATCTATCACCTTGCCGATAAAAAGTTTTCGGTCGGCAGTACCGTTTTGGGAAAAATAGACTGGGAAAAGAGATTCGACAGGATGCAAAATCACTCGGGAGAGCATTTGCTTTCGGGGATTCTGTATTCCCGATTCGGCTATCACAACGTCGGTTTTCATTTGTCGGACGATATAGTTACGTTCGATATCGACGGAAAAGTTACCGAGGAAGATGTTGCGGAAATCGAAAGGATCGCCAATGAGGCAATCTATTCCAACGTTCCGATAAAGGTCTATTCTTATAAATTCGGCGAGTTGTCGGAGGGGGATATTCGCTCCAAAATCGTCTTAAACAACCGAGTCCGACTGGTGGAAATCGAAGGATACGACCGTTGTGCCTGTTGTGCGCCGCACGTATCGAGAACGGGAGAAATCGGCGTCGTCAAAATAACGTCGTTTTATGCCAATCGAGGCGGAACGCGGTTTGAAATACTCTGCGGCAAAAGAGCGTTTGCCGATTATAGCGTAAAAGATAAAAACAGCACCCGCATCATGCAGCTTTTTTCCACGAAATCCAAGGATGTTTTTGAGTTTGTCCATAACAGTTATAAAGAACTGCTTTCGCTCCAAACCGAAAAACTTCATTTGTGCGAGCAATTGGCGTTTTTGAATTTCGTTACCGAAACTCAAAACGGTATTCTGTTCGGGATAAACGATACCTTTACTTGCGGTTATGAAGAATTACGATATTGCGGCACACGCTTTTTGTCGGAAAAGGACACCTGCGTTTTGTTTTCGAAGGTTGCGGACGGCTATATCTATTTCGTTATTGCCAAAGATTCCGACGCAAGGATTCTTACGAAACAAATCAATGAGCAATTATGCGGAAACGGTGGCGGAAATCGGCAGTATACGCAGGGAAAAATCAAAGCCGACGCTACTGCTATTCGTGCTTTTTTTCGTTCTGTTTCTTAGAAAATCGCCTTAAAAAATAAAAACGGTTCGGGCGGTTCGGATTGCCGTCAATGTTTTCCGAAGAATTATTCGGAAGAAGGTGCTTTACGCCAAAAACTATATCTTGAATAAACGGGCAAGATATGGTAAAATAATGACAGTAACACACAGGGAGAGAGTATTATGAAGAAAATAGCCATGGTTTTGACGCTTGTATTCGGTTGTTCGGTGTTTTTGTGTTCTTGTACGACGAAAGTGCAAGAAAATCACGTGCCGAAGACGGACGTTCCCGACGAAGAATACTTTGCCGAAGGGAATTTTAAGCCGGTATTACGCTTTGCGGTAGCCAGCGACGTCCATATCAACGATACCGAGGGGCAAGCCGAAAAAGAAAGACTTGCCAAGCTTTTTGACGTTTCGTATGCCTATGCGCGACAGGATACTTCGCACAGCACTTTGGATTCGGTCGTTTTCGTGGGCGATATATTGACGAGCGGAACCGAAAAGCAAATGCACTATTTTAACAACATCGTCAACGAGAAAATCAAAACGGAAACGCAAATGATTTATCTGTACGGCTCGCACGAATATCAAAACGGCGGTCAAGACTTTATCAAAAAGTATAACGCTCTGTACGAAAATAAGGAAACGGGACACGTCGTCATAAACGGTTTTCATTTTATCTATCTTTCTCCCGATCAAGGCAATACGAATAATTTTTCGAAGTCCATGCAAAAGTGGTTGGATGCCGAACTGGAAAAAGCCGTTGCCGAAGATCCCGCCAAGCCGGTGTTCGTATTCCAACATCCGCATTTGGAAGACACCGTCTACGGTTCGGAAAGTTGGTCGGTTCCCATGCTGAACAAAATTCTCAATAAGTATCCGCAAGTGGTGGATTTTTCGGGACACTCCCATTATCCGATGGAGGATCCCCGTTCCATTCATCAAGAATACTTTACTTCCTTGAATACCGGGGGGCTTTCGTATTACGAAATGGCTCTCGTAGGCTACAAGGAGGATCATATTTTTGCCACCGATAAAGAAGGTCATTACGCAAGAAAATCCTCTCAAAAGGATCAAGGAGAATTCTACATCGTGGAAGTCGATGCCGTCGGAGCCACGAGGATCGTCGGATACGACCTTTTGAACGACAGAGAAATCGTTCGGTACGATTTGAGGACGCCCGCCGATCCCTCTTCTTTCGTCTATACCGATGATAGATACGAGACTTCGGAAAAGCCGTATTTCGATACCGATGCCAAGATTACCATAACCGAACAGACGAGCGATTCCGTTACCTTTACCTTCCCCGTCGCCCATTGCAAAGATAACGTGCAGAACTACAAAGTCCTCATCAAAAAATGGGGGATTACCGTTCATAAAGAATACGTCCTTTCCGATACGTTTTATGCCGATGCGCCTACTTCGTTTACCCGAACGTATTCGAGTACGTTTTTCCGTCAGCCCTATAGCGTGGAAGTTATTGCCGTCAGCTCTTTCGAAAAGGAATCCGAACCGCTCTCGGTGACCGTCAATAAACAGTAGAAAGGTATTTCTATCAAACTTCTGCAAGAAATAGCACGTTTTCGTGCTATTTTTTGTTATAACGAAAAAACTTCGACGATTTTTCAATATAAAAATGATTTCGAAAACACGATAAATTCTCAAAAAGAAGATTTTTCCTATTCACTATTCTTTCAAATATGGTATAATAACGATAAATCAAACGATTTCGGAGGGAAAATGCAAAAAATACTTTTGTTGAACGCTTCTTGTGCAGACCAAGAGGTTGATGCCGTTGTCAATGCGGCGAACAGACACTTGCGGGCAGGGGGAGGCATTTGCGGTGTGATTTTTCGAAAAGCCGGAAGCGAGGCTTTGGCGCAGGCTTGCGCAAAATATCGTACCCCTTTGACGGACGGCAGTGCGGTGATTACGCCGGCGTTCGGTATGCGAAACGCAAAGTACGTTATTCATGCGGTCGGCCCCGATTTCGGGTGCACGCCGAACGCTTTTCAGGCGTTGTTCGACGCCTATTATAACGCTTTACTCGTGTTGAAAGAGAAGGATTTGCACAGTATTTCGTTTCCGTTGATTAGTTCGGGAATCTTCGGCGGAAACTTAGCCCATCCCGTTGCGGAGTCCGCCAAGCAGGCTTGCCTTGCGTATAAAAAGTTTGTTGCGGATTATCCCGATTATGACGTGCAGGTTCTTCTGTGTGCCTTTTTGCGAGCAGAAATGCAAGAAGCACAACCCGTTTTTGCGTCACAGCTTTCGTAACGAACAAGAAGAAAAACGGGTGCAACGAAAAAACAGAAACAGACAAAGGTCGCCGACGTCGTCCGAAACCCGTTTTTTACAAAGCGTATTTTCTTCAAGATTTCTTTTATCCGTATTCTTGTCAAAACGGCAAGAATATGGTATTCTTTTCGTATGGAAAATCAAGAAAAGATACGAAGAATTTGTCGAGAAACGGCAGAACATATGGAAAAGTATAACATCCACGTGTTTCAAGGTCGAAAAAGTCCGTTTATCTGCGTTTCCGACGTCTATTGCGGCGTTTGGCTTGAACACGTCGGGGATGCGGTGACGTATGCCGAACTCTACCCCGAAAAAGGTTTGTCGATTGCCGTCGATACCGTTGATGCGTTTATTTCCTATCAAAAGGACGGACAGTTTCCCTGCTATATTTGGGACGAAGCCATCAGCAAGCGCAAGGGCAATAAGAATATCGGCTATGCACAAGTGCAGGAGTGCCTTTCTTTCGGGAGTTTATGCCGGCGTGTGTATGCTTTGCGAGCGGATAAAGCGTTTGCCGAAAGGTGCTACGCTTCCTTATCGGCGTGGGTGGGATGGACGGAAAAATACCGTATGACGACGGGCAAAGGGCTTGTCGAAATGTTCGTCGGCTTCGACACCGGACACGATAACAGCAGTCGCCTTGACGGTCTGCGTTTTCCCGAAAACAGACGAACTTTGTTTCGAGAACTTTCGGCGGCGCAAAAGCCGTCTCCGTTCGATAAAGTCGCCCCCGTTCTCGCGGTGGACATGAGCGCCAATCTTTTCGGAAACTACAAGGCTTTGGCGTTTTTCGCGCAAGAACTCGGACGAGAAAACGAGGCGGAAACGTGGCAAAATAAAGCGAACGACGTCAAGAAGAATCTTTATCGATACTGTTACGACGAAGACGGCTTCTTTTACGACGTGGATAAAACGGGGAGAAAGCGGAAATACCGTACCTGCGCCGTTTTTGCTCTTTTACAGGAAAAAGTGTTGACGTACGAGGAAGATAAAGAAGTCTTGGATCGGCTTTTTACACAATACGTTTTTAACGAAAAAGAATTTTGGTCGAAGTATCCTTTCCCCGCCGTCGCTTTGTCGCAATCGTTACTCCGAAAGCACAAAAAGTACAACGATTGGGGGTATTTTACACAGGGAAATACCGTCCTTCGGACAAGATTCTGGATGGATGACTACGGCTTTACGAAAGAGCAGGATACCGTATCTCGCAAATGGGTGGAAGCATGGACGAAATGTTTCGATACCATGCCCGTCGGGCAGGAACTCGATCCCGTAACGGGCGTTCCTTCCTCCTCGTCCCCATGGTATTCTACGGGAATGTTGTTCTATCTTTGGTCGGCAAAACGACTCCGCATCGAATGATTCCGTTATATCGAAAGGGATAACGGTTCGTTTTTCGACAGAAAAATAGGGAGCTAAAAAACTTTATTTGAAAAGTTTTTTAGCTCCCTATTACAGTATGTGCCTTTCTTTATTCAGGGAAATACTCTCCGGGGACTTCGAGGACGAGGTCGGAAACGGGGAAGCTGACGCAGGGATGAATTTCACCGTTTTTCTTGTCGGCGAAGCGGCGGACGTCCTTTTCGGGGTTGATATAAACATCACCCGAAACGAGGCGACTGCGACACCAACCGCATTCTCCGCTGCGACAACGGGACGGAGCCTTTATGCCGGCTCTTTCGAGGGCGACGAGAACGGGCTCGTTGGCAGAGGCGTCGATAACGTATTCGTCAGCTCCTTGCTTTACGGTCAGTTTGAAGACTTTCCCTTTGGCTTTTTTCGGATAACCGGGTTCTTCCCAAACCTTCTTGGTTACCCCTTGCGCTTCGCTGCGAATCAAACGTTTCGGCAAGTCGAGTTTGGCGAGTTCGCCCTTCAGAAAATCATACATGGCGGCAGGTCCGCAAATGAAAACGGAATAATCACCGTCGGCATATTTTTGAATCAAATCCGCCGTAATGAATCCATGTTCAAACCCTTCTTTTTCTTCGTCGGAGAGGACGTGTACCACTTTTACTTTGTCGGTTGCGGCTTGAATTTTATCGAATTCTTCGCGGAAAAGGATGCTTTCTTCGTTACGGCTTCCGCTGAGAATGGTCAAACGGAAATCTTCCGCACCGTCCCGTATGGCGTACGCCATGGACAGGAAGGGCGTTATGCCCGAACCGCCGGCAAGCGCAATTACGTTTTTGTTGTCCCGTAAGTTTTCGTAATGGAAATACCCTTGCGGCGAAGAAATGGTCAATCGGGTACCCACTTGGAAGTTTTCAAGCATCCAATCGGCAGCAAATCCGTTCGGGTTCGCTTTGACGGTGATGGCGTATTTGCCTTCGAGCGCCCACTTCGGAGCCGAACTGACGGAATAGGCACGCGTGACGAAACTGTCGCCGATTTTCAGTTTTAACGAAATATATTGTCCTGCACGAAAATAGGGCAGAGGAGAACCGTCTTCTTTCTTGAGGATGAAGCTTTTTGCACCCGCACCCGCATGGTCGACGATTTGATCGACGACCACTTCGATATAGTCGGGGTGTAAGGCTTTTGCGTTTTGGTTAATGGCGAATTCGCCTACGATTTCTTCGGGTTCGGCGGCTTGAATGGTCGCTTCACGCACTTTGGACATGTTTTTGAATTTCAACATATCCAATACGCCGATAATACTTACTTTAACATTGTGTCCCATTAGTTATTACCTCCTTCTTGCCATTCTCTGAGATCTTTTAAGGCGAGTTTGCCCACCAAAGAACCCGTAATCATTGCGGCGCTGTATCCGTCCCCGCGCGGGCCGGCGGCGCCGATGGGACGTAGTCCCTTAATGGGGAAGTCCTGTTTTAACATCATCATTCTTGTCATCATGCCGTCCCAGTCCCGCACTTCATAGCCGTATACCGCACCTTCGGGAGCGTTCAGATAGCGGGCAAACGTCCAAGGGCTTGCAAAAGAAATTTCTTCGATATGACCGGAAATATCTATCCCCGTCTTGTCTTTGATAAGTTTTAACATTTTGGTCGCAACCTTTTCTTTTAAGGCGACGTAGTCTTCTTGGGTGACTTTACTCCATTCTTCGGGAGCCCCTAAGGTGGTTATGGAACAAACCGTCGTACCCTTCGGAGAAATGTCGGGGTTAGCAACGTTTAAGCACAGGAAGATACAATAGTTATTCTTGTCGATACCGGCGTGAATATCGTTATATTCCCGTTCGGAGTCCGAACTGCCCGCAAGAAAGTAGCTGTAGTTTTCGATGCCGACCTCTTTGTAGTCGCAGTCCAGACAGAAGTATGCGGTAAACATTCTTGCGCTGTAACGGTGTCCGCGTGCGGCGACGAGTTTCTTTTCCCGCTCGGGTATCAACTCTTTCGGCATCATTTTGCCGTAGATGATTTCGGGGTTAATATTCGGCAGACACATATCGCAATAGACGGTGCCGAGCGTAGTCTTGACGCCGCAAAGTTTGTCTTTGTCGAATAAAAATTCTTCGGCTCTGCAATTATACCAAACTTCACCACCCACTTCGCGGAATCTCTCAATCATGGCGGAGGAGAGTTCATGGGAGGTATGTTTCGGGATGTAGGCACCCATGCGTACGTATCTCTGCATCATGGAAGCGTAGTGAATAAACGCAAGATGGTTCATATCTACGCCGAGGTATCCCCAATATACCGATAAAATATCTTGACACTTTTGCGGCAGCTTCATGGCTTTGAAAACTTTATTGACGGGGTAGGAACCCAAGCGAAGCATATTCGGGTACTTCTTCTTCATCACTTTGGAGTCGGCGTGACCGGCACAAGCGGAGGTGTAAGCGGTACCTTGACGGATTTCTTCGTAAATGTCGAAAAGCTCTCGCATCTTCGGGGTACTGCCGGGTACGTAGTACTCCATTTTTTCGATAAAGGCGTCTATGCCGTGCGGCATGGTAACGTCCATCGGCGTTCCGTCCGAGAAGGTGGAAATTACGCGGAAGCAGTCGGGTACGGGTACGTATTCGCACTGTACGCCGTATTCATCCATCAGTTGGCGAATTTCACCGGGCATATCGACGGGACCGATATCGCATAGTTCGTGCAAGGACGGCTCGATTTCAAATCTGCCTCGAACGAAACTCGTTGCACAACCACCGGGTAAATTGTGTTGCTCGATGAGCAATGTTTTTTTACCGGCAAGTTGTGTTCTTAATGCTGCGGAAAGTCCGGAATTTCCGGCACCGACAACAACCACATCATACTTTGTCATAAAAAATAACACTCCTTTTCTTTGCCGAACCGCAAAGTTTTATTTCTTTTCTATTGTAACATATTTCTTGTTTAGAATCTATATCTAATTCAAAATTCCCCGAAAATATCAAGGAATTTGTGCCGTTCTGCCTATTTCGTCGACGGGAATGGGCTGAAAATCGGGTAAAACGTCGTAGATTTTTTCGGTTACGCCGTATTTTCCGTTGTTATAGTCTTCGAAAAAGTCGGTCTGCGTCGGCCATCCGCAATAGTTGTCGGTGATTGTACTGAACCGATAACAAGACGAATCGATCTTGCCGACGGAGAGTGCCCACGTTAGAATCAAATTGTTTTCGATGATACTGTAGGCGGGATTGACGAATAAATCCTTGTTTTCGGTGTCGCTTTTATCGGAAGAAAAACGTCGGTAAGCGGGAAAAGCGTTTTGCCACGCTTCGGACTGCCAAGCGGAGTCGTAGAGGTCTTGCCACATTTCGCCGTTTTCGACGGCGTGGTCGAACCAACCGTTGTGGAGCATCCCTTCCCGCGCGCGATCGTCGTAGCTTATGGGAACGTTGCAGTTGACGATAATATTGTTCTCTACGATTAAATCACGTCCGCCGCCTAACTGGATGGCGTTTCCCGGAATGTTGACGAGCAGGTTCCCGTAGACGGTTTGTCCCGAAAGGGCGTCGTCCATATAAATACCGCTCGGCGTGTGTCCGTCCGAACCGAGATTATAGATTGCGTTGTAGCGAATGACGTTCCCGTACCATGTCCACTTTCTGCCCGAATAAACGGCACCCGCATCGTCGGAAAGCAAACAAACGTCATGGATGTCGTTGTACTCAATCAAGTGGTTGTTTCCCGCATAAGCAACGGCGGTATGCGGAGAATTGTAAAATTCGTTATGGCGACAGATATTTCCTACCCCCGACAGGTACACGCCGAGTTGATAGGTTTGGTAGATTTCCGACCAGTCGTGAATCAAATTGTTGACGGCTTCGTTCTTGCCGCTTTGTAACGTAACCGTATCGCCCCCGCTCAAATAGATACCGCCTTTTCCGGTATGGGTTATTTCGTTTTCGGAGGCGGTGTTGTTGGTTCCGTTCATCACCAAAGCATGTTCGCTGACGTTCTTAATCAAACACTTGTTTATCGTGATTCGGTTCCCGTTTGCTTGAATTCCGTTACCCCTTGTGCCTTTTACGGTAAATCCGCGTAGCGTCAGAAAGTCGCAGTTTACGGTGATTAGGTCTTTTGTAGACAGCGATAAATCAATGGTTGCGTTTTCATCGGTGTCGGGTGCGTATAGATACAAAAGGCAGTTTTCTCGGTCGAGATACCATTCGCCCGCCGTATCCAATT
>DCGI01000018.1:18648-27615 GCA_002315475.1 Christensenella sp. UBA1782
GCACGTTGAAGAAATAATACGGTGCGTCTTCGATGGCACCGTATAAGCTGACGAACTTCGTCGTCAGGGTTTTCCGCACCGGATTAAAGTCTCCGACGGGGGTGGAGGCATCCGCCCAAGTGTATTTCCAAAAACCGAACATCCACACGTCGTCGAGCGTCTTCCAAGAGGCGATTCTTGCGGTCAATTCGTCCGATAAAGAATAGGTGTCGCTCTTCGGGTTTCGTATGGTTTCCCAGTTGGGATTTTTGGTTTTGGAGCCGTCCGATTCCAACCCTTCGCCCATCTCTATCACCTTTCCCGTTTGCAAGAACCCGGTGTCGGGATAGCGAGCCAAAGTCATTCTTTTATCGTTATAAAAAAGCTCGCAATAAATCCCTCCCACATAATCCCCGTCGTATTTGGCGGCGGTGTTGTAGGAGCCGACGGCATAAATTTTTCCGAGCATTTCGGTGGTGATGCCTTGTTGGGTGAGGTCGTAACAAAGGACGTTTTTGCGTGCGTTTTCTTGAAGGCGAGAGGCTGTTTGGGCTGGCAGAGCGGTACGGTATCGGCTCTCCAACGTAATACCGCCGTTCAGTATGACCTCGCCGTCACCGTAAGCGCAGTACGTTATCGGACAGCTTTCGGTGCCGCCGTCCTCTTCGGCAAAGGATAGATTTTCCATACGATACTCGCCGGCTTTTACCGCTACGGTAATCGAACTCCGTCCGCCTTTATCCAGCTTGCGGACTTCCTCTTTTGCCTTATCGAACGTGGCAAACGGTGCCTCCAAACTCCCGTCGTTTTCGTCGTTTCCGTCGTTCGCAATGTAAAAATCGGCAACGACAAGCTCTTGCGAATCCTTCGTTTGATACGCCCGAATCGCAACGGCGGGTGCTTGATATTCGGACACGAGATAAGTAAAGACGGGCAGAAGAATCTGCACCGAGAACAGGCAAACGGTCAACGTCGAAACCACCGCGGTGTAAAGCTTTCGAACCTTCCTTTTCCCCAATTCTACCGACTGAAGGACGAAGAAAACGGCAAAGAAAACGGTGGTCGTAGCGAGATAAACGTACGAAGTAACTTCTTGCGGCACAGGGAAAAGGGTATGTAAAAAAAGGATTATCAAAGCGGGTGTCGCACCGGGACAAACGGCAACCGCAAGGAAGGCAAAGAATAGTTTTTTCTTCTTTTTCCATCGGCGCAGATACCCATAAAAGAAAGCGGTCGCAAAAGACGTCGCACCAAGAAAAACCAAGGCAAACGTGAACATGACAACGTTATACCGTCTTAAAAAAGTATAGTTGAGCGTTATCAAAAAAAGTGTTTGTGCCGCAATAATAAGCAACGGTAAGAACGGAACGATTTTATTCTTTTTCATAAAAGTATTATAAATGTTGCTTTCCCTTTTGTCAACTTGCTTCTTTGGGAGGTTCGAAGAACTTCCTTTTTTCAAAACTATTATGTTTCCGAAAGGGTTTTATTCTATTCGGGAAAAAGTCGAACACTTTTTTTCAAAGGCGGTTCTATTTCGTACAATTCTTTTGCGGTGGACAAGTAATGCGTGTTTCGGACGGAGTTATTGACGAAAACGGAGTGATATGGTAGAATAAAAAAGGTAAAAAAGGAGAAGGTATGTTTCAAAATTTTTTAGCGACGCTATTGACACTCGGGATCGGCGGATTGATTTTGATAGGTGTGGCGGTAATTTTGCTACTACGAAAAAGAAAGCAGACCGATGCGAAAAAGAAAAAGAGTTTTCGGGACGGGTTTATTTCGACATTGGTTTTCGGTGTGGCGTGCTTTATGGCGATTGCCGGCATAATGATTTGGTTCGTTCCCATTCGGAAAGAATCGAAAAAGTATAATTTAATTACGTTGGAAGCGACCGATATCCCGACCAAACAGGAAGCGGTGGAAGACGATTACGTCCAACTGTCCGACTTAAAAATGCACTACGTCCGCTACGGGACGAAAGGGCATGACGTCATTTTGATACACGGGAACGGCGGCAGTGCCGATTCGTTAAAGCCGATGGCACAATATCTTGCCAACGATTACACCGTCTACTGTATCGACGAAAGGTGTCAGGGCAAGAGCGAAGATCCCGGCGTCATTACGTACGAGTTGATGGCAAAAGACGTAAACGAGTTTATTCAAATCAAAGGTTTGAACAAGCCTTACGTCATGGGACACAGCGACGGCGGTATGGTCGGCATTGCGCTTGCCGCAAACTACCCCGACAGTTTGGCGTGCTTGGTGTCGTGCGGTTCCAATTCCAACCCGTCGACGTTTAACTTCCAGTTCACCTTCGGCGTTCAAATGAACAACATCAAGAACCCGAATAAACTCAATAATCTTATGTTGACCGAACCGAATTTTACGCCCGAATACCTCGCTCGTATTCAAGTGCCGACTTATGTCGTGGCGGGCGAATTCGATATTATGCCGCTATCCGACTCCGTCTATATCCATAATAATATTCAGGGCAGCGAAATCGCCATAATCCGATGGGGCGATCACGGCTCCTATTTCGGGGACGACTGCCAATACGTCTATTGCCTCACGAGAGATTTCTTTGAAAAATATAAGGTCGACGAAGAATAGAAAGACCGGTAAAGTAAGAAAAGGCACCGAAGTGTTTCGGTGCCTTTGTTTTATGCTTGCATCATGCGTAATACTTTGTAGATTTACAATAGTACATCCTTCGTGATACTTTATTAGGCGACGAGGGAAAGATTCTTTTGCAACATTTTTTCGAGGATGCCGTCCACAAAACCCGTTTCGTTGTAGGTGGTGTAGTCGAATTCCATGATAGGAAAAGCGTTCAGGATTTCATCGAAGGATTCGCTTTGTAAAAAGAAATCGTTATGTTCCATCGCCTTATCCAAAAGGGATAAACTGCTGATGGTTTCCCAAATCTCGTCGCTTTGCGGTATTGTCTGCGCCTGACATACTCGAAGGTATTGCGTCCCTTTGGCGAGAGCGGTTGGTATGTTTTTTACGGTGGCGGCTATCACCTTCGGACTTTCGATGGAAACGGGACCGGGCATATAAGTATACCTGGAAAACTGACTGAAAACGGGATGTTCGGACTCACAACTTCCCGAAGCATTGCTAAACAGTACGACGCCGCTTTTTGAGCCGTTTTCGGTGACGTCGTTATAAGTCAGCGTGGAAAAATCCTTTTCGCTTCGGTCGTAACGAACATAATCGAATATATTTTTTCCGTTATATCGGACTTCTCGCATATAAGCATCGAGTTTGGACATATCTTTATCGTCGGCATAGTATTTATGTATGTTGACGATGAAAAACTCTCCCGAATTTTCCTCCAAAAATTGCAAAAGCAGCAATAAACCGTTCCGTAAAGTATCACTGATTAAGGTATGACAGTTATAAAACTCCTCTTCTATGGCACTGACGCGCATATCGATGTACCGAACGCCCGAAACCAACTGTACGTAAACGTCGTCCGCCTGCGCTTTGGCAAATTTCACGTAAGCACCCTTCAATAACTCCACCAAGTCGGCATTGGTCAAAAAAGATTGATTGGCGGTATCTAAGGCGGAATCCATATTGATTTTGTCGGTAAAGGCGTCATGACTTCCCAACATGCACAAAGCGGAAACAGGCACTTCTCGCAATGCGGGCGCCATAGCCATCATATCCCGAAAATATCGGGAATAGTCGAGCATTTCTTCATAGACGGCATCTTCTTCCTCCGAAAAATCCGGCGAAGCGTTCTGCGGTTCACTGTCTGCACAGGAGAACAGACAAAAGAGAAAAGAGAATATCCAAGCGATACTCACAAGAGAAATCGTTATTTTTTTCATGCTGTGTATACCTTATTATTTGAGAATAGTATTGTACGGAAAAGATTTCAAAAATCTTACATTCTTTTCTTACTATTCATAATGTCATTTTTGAAACGCTTTGTCAAGCATTTAGTACGGTGTTTTCATAAAAAGCTTTTTGTACGTATCCGGTTCCTCAAAAAGCCGTATAGCTTATCATAAAAAAAAGATTTTTGCAAGTATATTTATAATAAATTACGGACTTGGCAAAATAGTTACCCATCTTGCTCTTTACAAGAAAAGAACACTTTGTTATACTGTATTTACAAGTTATAATGGATATCGTTGAAAAACGTTTGGCTTGTATGCAAGAGGAACGAAAAGAAGGGGAAGTTTAGCGGTCGATGCGAGCCAATAGGTTCAAGGATATCAGGAGGCGGTACGACGTAATTTTACTTTTCCTCCTTTTTATTATGGTTTGAGAGCCTTGTTATTTTGTAAGTGGATGATGCGGATTACCGTTTGGCTGAGGGGAAAAAAGATGCGGATTGCTTGCGGCGGAGCTGAGAACGGTGAGATGAGAGGGTTTTTGGGCGGTTTTTTAGGAAAGTTTCGTTAATTTTTTTTTGTGCCGTTGACAAACGGGCGGAATGCGTTATAATATATACTTATATGAGTAGAAGTTTATTATTTAGAAGAATACTACGCAAAACTGCCGTTGTGGCGGGTGTATGGTTGGTCGCGATGATGCTGTTCCTGTTTTCCGGATGTGACGTGGAGGATAAGTCCTACAAAAAACAAGACGGATACGTGGAAGTAACCGCTTTGCGGATCGAGTCGGCTCAGGTATACATGGCTACGTCGGGAGATCCGTCTACCTACCAAGTGGAAGCGGAAATCGTCCCCGCCAATGCGACCAATCGAAAACTTTCTTACTATATCCCTTCCGAGTATTACGAGTACGTGACGGTGGATGCCGGCGGTCTTTTGACGGCGCACCAAGTGACGGAAGGTTTTTCGGTACCTTTGACGGTGCGGAGTACCAGCAACAAAGATGCAAAACTGACCGTCAACGTTACGGTAGAAGATATTGCCGTCAAGAGATTGGCGTTTACCGAAGACAAAGTTTCCTTACTTTATAACGGAGAACCGGAAGAGGTTTTCGTGACGTATTCACCCTATCATGCGGTGGAAGGCAGAAACCTTACGTACAAGTCCTTGAACGAAAACGTCGCTCGCGTGGCGGTGGAAAACGGAAGAGTCATGGTTTATCCGGTCGGACAGGGACAAACGAGAATACAAGCGGTTTCCCGTCCGACGGGTTCTTTGGAACAAATCGAAGCCTACATTGCCGTTCACGTCAATTATGCAAAGGCGCAGTACAAATTGGCGGTGTCGGGCACGCCTCGTTGGACGCAGGTCGTAGGGGATTTTTCACCGATTAACTTTACTTTGATGATTATGGGTGAAAACGTCGATCCCGAACCTTCTATCGAGTGGTATGTCGGGACGGAGCGGGATATGGATGCGTCGGACAGACGGCAGTATTCTCACACCCCTTCCCAAACGACGCAAATCACCTATAACGTGAAAGTCGTGGTGGCGGCAAAGACGACGCAGGATGAAAAAGAAGTCGTTTCTTTGTATAGCGACGATATCGTGATTTATAACGATTTTGCCGGTTTTTCTTTGGATTATAAAAACTTTTCCCATGCCTATACGGGGTATCAATACGGAGAAACGGTTCGATTCGCACTGCAAGAGTCGCCGTCTTCTTCGACCGATCACTACGATTGGACTTTGAACAAACTCAACGGGGACGGTACAAAGATGAAAATCGCTTCCACGCCCGTTTCGGATAGGGACTTGGTACGGGTAATGAACGTCGTCGGCGATTATTATTTGACGGTTACCGCCAAAGACGTCAACGATTACGATCTTTCGACAGCCACTTCCTTTACCTTCAATGCCGAACGGCTCGTCGAAGGGGACACCCTTGTGGTCAATCCCGTACTGTTGGAAGGGGGACTTCCTCCGGACAGCTATCACTGGTACGTCGTCGAGTGTAACGAGAACGGCGACTACGACCTTGCCGACAAGAAAAAAATCGCCGATACCGGCAGAAACGAGACTTTCTATTATCCGTTGGAAAAGAGCGGTTTGTACCGTTTGGTGGTGACTTCTTCCACCGACGGCGTGCTTTCCACCGTCGCAAACGATCAAAAAGAACGAGAAACGTACACCTACGTCGGGGACGTTCTTCGCGTTTATAAGACGGACGATCGTCTTGCCGATACGTCGGCTTCCCTTGTTCCCGCCGACGGCGAGGAAAGTCACGCTTTTGCCGTTTCCAACGCCGTTTGGGTGCAGGACGTCATTATCGAGGGTATTCAAACGGGAGGGGAAAGCCTTTTGTACCTGCATTGGAATACTTCTTCCGACGTCGATAAATACGTATTGGAATTTGTCTTCGAAGACGGGACGGTCAAAATCATGGACAGTGCCGAATATCCGGCTTCCTTCGGTGCGCATTTCGTTACCGTTCCGAAGTCGGTGGCTACGTTGACCGACAAATTCTCGGTGCGTATCAAACAAAAAGACAGTCTGTATTCGCAGGCGTATTCTTACGGTATCCCCACGATTTCGGGCGGTGCGGACGAAACCCATACGTTGACCTTCCCGACCGACGTCTATTCTTATTTTGCCAACGTTTCCACCAACAACAATCTTTACGTTACGACGACGGAAGAACTGTTCCGTTTGGTGCAATACATTTTGTTATATACCCCTACCCAGAACGCCAACGTTCAAAAAGGGAACGAACAAATCGGCGGTGTTTTGTACGATACCTTCGGCGTGCGGTATTATTCGGCAATCGGCGAAGACGTTTTGAAAGCCTATGCGAGTGCCTATTGTGCGGCAGACGCTTCGTTACAAACGGATGCGAAAAAGCAAGAGTTTGCTACCCTTGTGTCGGATAAAGGCTACGCCTATCTATACGAATATTTGACGGTGCTCGGCGTGCAGAAACAAGGTGCTTTCCGTACCGAATGTTTGTTTGACTTGGAAAAGAACGGAAACGTTTGCACGTTGGTCATTAAGGTACCGAATAATCGTTCTACGAAGCTGAAAACCACCGAAGCCGTCAATTTTGATACGGCGACCTCGATTTTTTATGCGGAAAAACCTTATTATTCGACTTCGATTTCTTTCTTGGTTTCCGGTAAAGATCAAGTGCTCGTCCATACTTCCGACCAGTTGGTTTACGTCATGGAAAGCGGTTTGAATCCCGTTCCTTCCGCCAACGACGATTTAGCGACCTTATACAAAACGATCAAGAGCGTTTACGTTTCCGTTGTCGGTGTCGGTTCGGACGACGTCGAAAAGGTGCTTGCGTTTTACGACTGGCTGTGCCTGAACGTGCGTGCCGACGAAGAAGAAGAAAACATGGAGGATTTGAGCGAATACGATAGATACCAATACGATTCTTACCGTTTGGAAGGGGTATTCAATAGTGCCATCGTTACTTCCATTCGCGGCAAAGCCAATTCTTTCGGCATTGCCAAAGCCTTTTCGGTGCTTTGCGGTCTTGCCGGTATTCCCTGTAAGACCTGCGTAGCGACGGTGGACGGCAAGACGGAAGCCTATAACCGCGTATTCGTGGACAACGCTTGGTATATCGTGGATGCGACAAGGGGCAGAAAAACCGCCGAAAGCGGTATCGTGTACGTCGATCACTTCTTCTTCCTGACGAGTGACGAAAAGTACGTCGAAGCCGTAACGGGAGAGGAAACAGTCTACGCCGTTTTCGGGGAGTATCCGTCGGCGGAAAACGTCTACTCGAAAGAAATACCCGTAATCGGTTCCGATAAAAATTTGGAAGACTTGTTCTTCGGGATTACCGGAGAGGGACGGGTGGCTATGGAAATCGCCTGCAAAGATACCTATTGTGCCACCGAAGAAGAGTTTTTGTCGGCAATAGACGGCATGCAAATCATCGGAAGGGAAATCGTCGAAGTATGTAAAATCGAAGGGGTGGAAGGCTTGCGCTTCGCCATCGTTTCGGATGCCGTAAAATACTGAGAAATGGAACAAAAAAAGACCATTATTTTGCATATTATGGAGATTTTGGAGGAGTACACCGATTCCGAACATACGTTGTCGCAAAACGATATCGTTACGATTCTTGCCGAGAAATATAATCTCGTATGCGAAAGAAAGACGGTCGGGCGTACCCTCGCCGCATTGCGAAAAGAGGGACACGAGATTTCTTCGGGACGGAACGGTATCGCGTTGCTTTCGGGGCGATTCGAAAAAAGCGAATTGCGTCTGTTGATTGACAGTGTCCTCGCTTCTCGCTATATCGACAGTAAACACTCGGAGGATTTAATCGCCAAACTGATGCGGGAAGGGGGTAAGTATTTTTCGGAATCCACCCATCTTGCGTACAATCGAAAGTGGGATAAAACGCCGAATAAAGAAGTGTTTTTTACCATAGAAATCTTAGACGAATCAATCGGTCGAGAAGAAAAAGTACATTTTACATATAATACGTATACGTTGCGAAAAAAACTGATGCCGTTCGGGAAAAATCCCGTTACCGTCAGTCCCTATTTTTTGCTACTGCATAATCAAAGGTATTATTTGATTTGTAACGAGGACGGCAAGGACACCGTTTCGTATTTTCGGGTGGACAGAATCACCGATATCGTGCAGGAAAAGAAGAAGGTTCGACCGTTGTCTTCCGTACAGAATCACGAAGAAATCAGTCCCGAAAAATTGGATTCCGCCTTTCCTTATTTAATAGACGGAACCGCCGAAAAAATCGTATTACGTTGTAATAAATGTATTTTCAGCGATTTGGTGGATTGGTTCGGTTCTCGCTTTACCGTTCTGAAAAGCGAAGGGGATTATGTGGAAGTCAGCTTGATGGCACCGCCGAAAGCGATGGAGTATTGGGGGTTGCAATACGGCGAAAACGCCGAAATTCTGGCACCCGAAAGTTTGCGAAAAAGAATGGAAATCGTCGTAAAGAAAATAGCGTTAAAATATCGGTCATAAGGAGAAGAATACAATGCGATACAAAACAACGGGAACCTGTGCGGGATATATTGATTTTGAAGTAGAGGACGGCATGGTACGTTCCGTTCGGTTTATCGGCGGATGCAGCGGGAATACGCAGGGC
>DCGI01000010.1 GCA_002315475.1 Christensenella sp. UBA1782
CATAAAAACTATACTTATTATCCTTAAAGAAAAATATAAGCAGAAAAAACTTGTTTATACTTCATAATAATTGGTTTTTATGGGCGTAAAAAGGCACGATATAGACACTCGTCAATCGGTGACAATAACAGAACCGTCATTCTTAATTTGAATGGTCATGCCGTCTTTCACATAGTTTAAGAACTCTTCACCCAATCCGTCAACGGTGGGAATATTGTTGGGCGTCCAGACCGAAGCGAGTATGGCTCCCGCCGCGGCGAGAGAGTCGATGGGATTCGAGAAAAGCAAAGCACCGGGATTGCAGTTGATGACGGCGGCGTTAAAAAGCACCATGCCGCCCGTCGTAGAACCGATGGTTTGGGGCAGGCATAACGCTACGCCTACGGTCGACTTGCCGTAGAGGTCTTTGTTGTTTTGGTCGGTACAGATGTTTTTGCCCTCTTTGCAGTCCTTATAGGAGGCGAGAGTATTGAATCCGCCATGCGAAACGAGAGCTTGTAAAGTTACTTCACCGGGAATGACGGTACGTCCCTTAAAAATCTTTTCCATTATTTTTTACCTCCGGTAATTTGGTCGAGAATTTCCGCATCCGAATAATACCGAGAGGTGGTATAGGTACGGAGTTTGTTGGAGTTGGTGATGACGGGCATTTTGGCGCAGAGCGGATTGTTCATGTACATCAACGGGCAGATAAAGGAGAGTTTTACCCCCATAGCGGTCAGCTTTTTGTAGTTTTCCGTCTGTTTGAAGGTTTCCAAAACGCCGGGAGCGGTGGTGAATACCGTCTTGATGGCAACTTTCTTTCTGCCTTTTTCGGCGAGTTTTTGTGCCAGTTTTTCCGTCCAATCGTTGAGCTGTTCGAGCGTCATGTGCGGGCAACCCATAAAGCAGAGCTTCGGTTTGGCGTCGGGATTTTTCCAAATGCAGGGATAAGAAGCTTTGACTCTTTCCAGTTCGGCATCGTCTACGACGTAGACTTTGGCGTCTTTGGTAATCAGCTTTTCACCTTGCTCGACCGCTTCGGGCGTAAGTCCTTCCATGTGGTACAAACCGACCGAACCGTTGGAGGCGGTGGCGGCACCGAAGTCTTTTAAGTAGGATAACGTGCTTTTGGTCAGTTCGGTACCGAGCCATTGGTTCATACCTTTAATATAGGGTACGTCTTCCATAACTTTCATGCCGATGGCGGAGCCGAGTAGTTGCGCTTCCGGTTTTTTCGTGGTTTTCACTTCTACGATCCAAGTGGCTTTTCTGCCTTCGTCGGTCAGCAAACCGAAGTACGGGACGTAGCCGATGATGGAACCGAACATTTCGATGATACCCGAGTTCCGGTTGCATTTCGCACCGAGTACGGAGTTGGCGTAGTTGACGGCACTGGATTCCGCCCAAGAGAGAACGTCGCCCTTTTTCGGAATATTCCCCACTTCATCGAAGTAGCAGGCACAGGTGAAGGCTTTGTCGTCCAAAAGTCCGATTTGCCGTAATTGTTCTTCGTAGCGTTTTTGCGGGCCGTACATGACTTTGAAAACGATGTCCTGTAAAAGGTTTTTCGGCACGTTCTTGTCGACGGGACGGGGATCGGCGGAAAACTTTTGTTTGGAAATCACGTTACCTTGTACCAGTTTATCCATAAGGTCGAAGACGCCTTTTATAACGATAACGCCGAAACTGGTGACGATGTGTCCGTAGGTGGATGTGACGGGTACCATTTTGGTGGCACCGAATGTATCACCGTACATGACGAGCGTCTTCATAATTTTTGCCATCAATTCTCCCTGACTGCCGTCAAGGATGGCTTGTTGTTCTTGTGTAAGCTCCATATTGTATATCTCCTTTTGTTAAATTTTCATAGCAACGTCCCACGCACGCCAAACGACGCTGCGGAGGTTTCCGACTTTCAAGCAATCCCCGACGAGATGAACGTGTTTGCCTTTTTCGCAAAGGGGATGCGGAACGTAACCGGCACTGATGACGACGCTGTCGCCGTCGATGAAAGACTCGGTACCGTCTTGACCGACAACGGTGACGCCGTCGTCACGGATTTCTTTTAACTTGGTGTTCAAGCGAACGTCGACTTTGTTCAGCTCGAAGAAATCCCGTAGATACGAGGAGTTAGCGAGGCATACGCCCTTAACGGCAACGAGGTCGTTTTTCATTTCCACGATAACGGGCGTCTTTCCCTTGTTGTAAAGGTCGAGAGCGATTTCGCAACCGGACAAGCCGCCGCCGATGATGATGACTTTGTCGCCGACTTCCTTTTTGCCCGTCAGATACTCGCACGCTTCGATACCTTTTTCAAAGCCCGCCACCGGTAATTTTCTCGGTGTACTGCCGGTGGCTATCACGACTTCGTCCGCTTGTAAAGAAGCGATGTCGGTAATCTCGGTACAGAACTTGACGGGGATGTCTAAATCGCGTAATTCTTTTTCGTACCAAGCGAGAAGGTCTCTGTCTTTCTCTTTGAAAGCGGGTGCCGCCGCCGCAATGAATACGCCGCCGAGCTTGTTCGTCTTTTCATAAATCGTCACGTCGTGACCGCGTTTTTTCAAGATGCGAGCCACTTCCATACCGCCCACGCCGGCGCCGATGACGGCTACCGTCTTCTTCTTTTTGCAGGGGGCGATTTTGTATTTTTTCGACTGCATCGTTTCGGGGTTCAAAGCGCAACGAGCCATGCCGGCGTTATCCGAAAGATCTTGATCGTTTCCGACGCCTTTGTAGTGTGCCATGTTGAAGCAACCGTTATGACAGCAGATGCAGGGATGAATGGATTCGATATCCCCCGCAAGGAGTTTGGTTACCCATTCTGGATCGGTTAGGAATTGACGAGCAATGCCGACGCCGTCGATTTTTCCGTCTTTGACGGCTTCCGCTCCGACGGCGGGATCCATCTTTCCGGCACAGACTACGGGGATGTCGACAAACTTTTTGATGTGTTCCACGTCGGCGAGGTTACAGTTCTCGGGCATGTACGGAGCGGGGTGCGCCCAGTACCACGCGTCATAGGTTCCGTTATCGCAGTTTAACATATCGTAGCCTGCGTCTTGCAGATACTTTGCCGCCCATTCGCTTTCTTCCATATCTCTGCCCACTTCGACGTATTCTTCACCCGGCAAAGCACCTTTGCCGAAGTCTTTGGTTTTGGACAGGACGGAATACCGTAACGATACCGGAAAGTCCTTTCCGCAAGCCTTCTTGATGGCTTGCACGATTTCGACGGGGAAACGGTATCTGTTTTCGCGAGAACCGCCGTATTCGTCGGTACGCTGATTGGTGTATTTCATGGTGAATTGGTCGAGGAGGTATCCTTCGTGAACGGCGTGAATTTCCACACCGTCGACACCGGCGTCCTGACAGAGCTTTGCCGTTTTGGCGAAAGCTTCCACCATCTGTTGGATTTCTTGGACGGTGAGGGGACGGGAGTAGCAACTGTCTTCCCAACGGTTGGGGGTGTTACTGGCACTGGCAGTCAGATAGTCTACGTCCAAAAAGGGCTTTAAGACCGTCCCGAGCGGTTTGTTTTTGATGGCTTTGACCATAATATCGTTGATGGCGAGAGAACGCCCGAAACCGGCCGTCAACTGGATGAAGAGTTTGGCACCCGTCTTGTGGAATTCGTCCATATAGGCTTTCAGTTTTTTGAATTTACCTTTTCCTTGATACAGCCATTTTCCGAGTAAAATATCCCGAATGGGAGCTATGCCGGGTAGGATTAACCCTACGTTGTTTTTTGCCCGTTCCAATAAGAATTTTGCGGCTTCTTCGTCGAAGTGGTTGGGTTCCATCCATCCGAAAATGGACGTGCCTCCCATAGAGGTCATGACGATACGGTTTTTGATTTCCACGTTCCCGATTTTGAACGGGGTAAATAGGGGATTGTACTTTTCTTCCATTAGTTTTTTCTCCTTTGTTTTGTAATAGAGTATTCCTCTGAAACAGTATAACAAGAAAAAACCCCTTTTTCAAGGGGTAAAATGCAAATTTTTGAAATTTTTATACAGGTATATCAATTATTATATATCCATGACGCAATAACGGTTTTCTTTCCCTTCCACCATGCCGGCGACCGAAAGGAATCGTATGCCCGTATAGGTGTGGTCGGCGCCTTTGTGATAATGTCCTTGCAGAACGAGCGAAACGTTTCCCGAGCGACGCAGGATTTTCCGCACCTCGGCGTGTTGTTTGACGAGATAGTGTCGGTTGAACAGAAAAGTGTCGACGTTTTCGTGCAGACAAACGACGCATTTTTTGTCGACGGCGAGAGCTTTTTCCAAAAATCGGAGTTCAAAGGGCGGTAAATTGCTATCCGTCCACTCGTTGCCCGCAACGTCGAACCTTCTTCCGTCCTTACGGTATCCTGCGTCGAGCAGAATCAACCGTACGTCGGGAAAATCGACGAAATAGGGAAGGTCGGGCGTGCCGAACTCTTTACAAAACTCCTCTCCCCGCAAGGCACCGTAGTCGTGGTTTCCGGGGATAAAATAAAAGGGCAACGCAAAACTTTTGATAAGGTCGGAAATCTGCCGCAAATACTCTTTTTCCCGTCCTTTCGGCTTGCCGATGTCGATGATGTCGCCGAGACACAGGACGGCGTCTACGCCGGCGTCCCGAAAAGCCGTCATCGCTTCCTCGATTTTTTGCAAAGAAAGAGCGTGAAAACGGGTTTTGTCCCGTTCGACGTTACAGTAATGAGAATCGGTAAAAATGCCTAATTTCATAAGAACTCCATAGACTATTGTAATACGAAATCTCGCAGTTGTAAAGAAAACGGGCTATTATTTATTGCATAAATATAATATGTGTTGTATAATTACCCTATATAAAGAAAAATCGGAGGTCTGCTTTTATGCATTGGACGGGAGAAGTGGAACCGGTTGCGTTCAGAATCGGGAACGCGACGGTAGCGTGGTACGGTATTTTTATTACGGTGGGCATGGTTATCGCACTGTGCATCAGTATTCGGCGGTTGAAAAGAATCAACATTAAGAGCGACGACGTATTGACGTTGTTTTTGATTTGTATTCCGCTTGCCATTATCTTTGCGCGGCTCGGATACGTCGTTTCCAACTATAAGTATTATTTCGTTACTCCGTACGATTGGGACGCATTCGTCAATACCATTGCCATTTGGAACGGCGGATTGACCATTATGTGGGGTGTCCCCGGCGGTGTTCTCGGTGGCTGGATTTGGTGCAAAATTTATAAAAAAGATTTGATTAAGGTGGTAGACCTCGCCATATCTACGGTGCTTCTTGCGCAAGTCATCGGTCGGTGGGGCAACTTTTTCAATCAAGAATTATACGGGCAGATGGTTACCGATCCTTCTCATCAATGGTTTCCTCTTGCCGTATACATTGCCGACGAAGGAGCGTGGTTTCAAGCGACCTTCTTCTACGAAGGGGTGTTGAATTTTATCGGCTTTATCGCACTGTCCTATATGGTTCGACACGTCGACATCAAGGGATTGGGGACGCTCTCCTATCCGGCATGGTATTGTTTGGTGCGAGGCAGTTTGGAATTTATCCGAAACGACAAACCCAACGTGGTGGATAAATGGATGAGCGAACTGTTCGGGACGGACGTCAACAGCGTCATTATTTTCTGCTATCTTGCCGTTGCCGTTTGCATCGGCTTGATGATTTGGTTGGTTGTGCGTCAAAAGAAGAAAGGCATTAAGATTTTTTATAAGAACGGTATTCCGCCGTTGCCGAGTGAACCGGAAAAAAAGAAAAAAGAGGAACTTGCCTCTTTATAAAGGAGTTAAACATGAAAAAAATGCTATTAGGAGATTTTGCCATCGCACGCGGCGCATACGAAGCGGGCGTGCACGTGGCTACGGCTTATCCCGGAACGCCGAGTACCGAGATTACCGAAGAATTATCCCGTTTTCCCGAAATCAAATCGGAGTGGTCGCCGAATGAAAAAGTGGCTTTGGAAGTCGCTATCGGCAGCTCTTTTCACGGAGCGAGAACCATAGTCGGGATGAAACACGTCGGCTTGAACGTCGCCGCCGATCCGTTGTTTACGGTAGCCTATACCGGCGTCAACGGCGGTTTGGTGATTTGCGTGGCGGACGATCCGTCTATGTTCAGTTCTCAGAACGAGCAGGATACCCGTTTGATTGCTCGTGCGGCGAACGTACCCGTTCTCGAACCGAGCGACAGTCAGGAAGGTAAGGACTTTGCCGCTTTGGCGTTTGACATCAGCGAACAATACGATACGCCCGTTATTTTACGGGTAACCACGCGTGTGGCGCATTCGCAAAGCATGGTGGAAATCGGGGAAAGAAAGGAAGTGCCCGTCAAGCCCTACGTTAAAGATATCGGCAAGTACGTCATGATGCCCGCCAACGCCAAAAAACGGCATATCGTCGTGGAAGAACGGCTCAAAAAGCTATCCGAAGACAGCAATACGTTTGCCATCAACCGCAAGGAAATGCGGGATACCAAAATCGGCGTTATTTGTGCCGGCGGCGTGTATCAATACGTTCGGGAAGCATTACCCGATGCCAGCGTTTATAAACTCGGCATGGTCTATCCCCTTCCGTATAAGGCTCTGCGAGAATTCGTCGGCAGCGTAGAAAAATGCTACGTTATCGAAGAATTGGAAGGGCATATCGAAGGGTTGATGAAGGCGAACGGTATCACCGACGTGGAAGGCAAGAGTATATTCGGTATTCAGGGAGAGTTCTCGGTCAATTTGATTCGGGAAAAACTGCTCGGCGAGCAAAGAACGGTGGTGCCTGCACAAGTCCCCGCCCGCCCAC